>CAKOWF010000006.1 GCA_934122215.1 uncultured Bacilli bacterium
TCTCAGTAGCTCAGCTGGATAGAGCATCGCCCTTCTAAGGCGGGTGTCGGGGGTTCGAATCCCTCCTGGGACACCATATGAAAATAAAAAGTCTTTAATTTAAAGACTTTTTTTATATATTAATATTATAAATACTCCCAAAAAACTCCCAAACTAATTTTTTGTAATTAATTTATCAATATTTTGAGCTAGTTCTTTTTTATTTTCTTCATAAAAAGTTGCATAATATTTTTCTGTTGTTTCTTTTTTAGTATGTCTTAATCTTGATTGAACTTCTTCTAATGAATAACCGTTACTTAATAAGAATGTACCATGTGAACTTCTCATATCTTTAAATCTTGTATGATCTAATCCAGCTGCATCTACAAAGTAATTAAATTGTTTTCGTAAATATTCTAATGAATATACATTTATGTCTTTTTTTGATTCTGGATTACAAAAAATATAATCATCATCATCATATAAATATCCTAATTTATTCATATATTTAATATAATAAAAAACTGCTTCAAAAACTTTTTTACCTAAAAATATTGTACCTAAAGATTCTTCTGTTTTACCATTGCTTAAAATATATCCATTTGAGGAATAGTAAATTGTTTTATCTATAGTTAATTTAATAGTATCAATATCTATATAATCATGTTTGTTTATATCGAAATCAAAGTCTTTTAATTTAATAGCTAATAATTCACCAATTCGAAATCCACAGAAAAAACATAACATTACAATAGCATATATTCTTAATTTAATTTCTTCAGATTTATATTTATCATTTTTAATAGTATCTAATAGTTTATATATTTCATCTACTGTTCTATATTCTATTTGTTTTTTTGGAATTTTATAATTTTTCACTGGGAGACAAGGATTTATAACTAAAACATGTTTGTGAATTATTAAATAATTAAAATATGCTGATAATTGTTTATGTAAAGTATTTTTTGTTTGAATACTTAAATTTTTATTATCTAATTCTTTATGCCAATTTAAAATTTCATTTTCATTAATTTTTTCTAATCTTTTTCCTTTGAAGAATGGTAAAATATGATTATTAAATCTACATTTTTTCTTTTTTATAGTTTCTTCTTTAGCAGTATTAGATAAAATACACCAATCATAATATTCATTTAAACAATCCTCAAATTTTGAGATATTTGTTATTACATTTTTACAATTTCTTTTAATATCTTCATTAGTTAATAACAAACGTGCTTCTTTTTCACTTAAAATACCAGTTTTAGTAGTCCTAACTCGTTTTCCTAAAGCATCATATCCAAGTGATAAATCAATCGCATATGTGCCATTTGCCTTATGTTTATAAATATTATTATATTTAGTTTTTTCATATATTTTTAAATTCATTTAAAATCACTCCTTTTATTGCTAAAAATAATAAAATTTAGTATAATTAGAGTACACAAAAAAAGTTTTTAAGATTGACGTCTAAAATTTATTTGTGTACACATTATTGTGTTGATCTACTGTTCCAGCAGTAGGTCTTTTTTTAATGAAATATGTCACCAGATTTAATATCTTTAAGAAGTTTTTCTTTTTCAACAATTATGTATTCAAGACAATTTATACTATTTTGATAACTTTTTATTTCTTCTTGATCTGATATTTTTGACATTTCCTCCTTCAGTTTTAAAATTTCTTTTTTATATATTTCTATATTTTTATTTTCATTTATAACTAATTGTTCTAAAAAATTAGAATTCATTTTGTCATCTCCTATTTATTTTAAATAATCAGAAAAAATAGAAAATATTTCATTTTCAAATATTCTTCGATTAAATGTAAGCTTGCAAAATATGCAGCTCAAAGTAAAACTTAATAAAGTTATATAGAAACTGATTGTTCTATAAAAAAATATAAACATTAATATTACTACCAAAATATAAAAAATAATTATTTTATTATGCTTAATTTTTAATAATTTAAGTGGCTGATCACTAATAAATTCATTTTTTGAATTTATAAAGTCTGGAATATAAACGTATTTTATAGCAAAAATCATATACCATCTTTTCATAAAAAATTTGAACAATAATAAAAATTGCACAATAATTATTATAAATAAAATTATTGGTTTCATAAAACATACTCCTTTCCAAAATATTTATATTAAAAATATCTAATACGAGCATATTTTTAACCAATGTTAATATAAATTATTATTTTTCCATTTTTCTTAACTAATATATAATTAAGAGTTTCATTTCTAAAATTTACATATTTCATTTCAAACATAAATTACACTTCCTTATGAATAAATACTACAAAATTTATGTGTAAAATTCAATAGTTTATGTCTGAATGACTGTTTCATATGTCTGAATCGACTATTTTTCACTTTTATTGTCATCACTAAGAATTTTTTCTTTTATTAAAAACTGATTTAATTCTAACATATCTTTATCTGTTATTTTTCCATTTTTTGATAATGTTACTTCTATGTCACCAAAATTAACAACTTTTTTATCATTATTTTTATCTCTTAAATCTCTTCCAAATAAATCTTCAATTGGAACATGTAATATTTCTGAAATTTTCAATGCATCTTCCATAATAGGAGAACGAATCCCACTTTCCCATTTTCCCACAGTTGAATAATCTTTATTGAAAAGATTTGCCATTTGTTCTTGTGTCAATCCTTTTTGCTCCCGTATAAATTTTATATTTGTAGAAAAATAATTTTGCATGATATCCTCCTTTCTATCCTTATTTTACTATAAAATATAAAAAAAAACAATAAAATTGTGACAAATTGTCAAAAAGTTATTGACACAAGACAATTTGTCTTGTATAATTAAATCAAGAATTGAGGTGATATGATGCTGGAAAGTTCAAAAATTTTGAAAAGTATGAGAGCAAAAAAAGGTTATGATTTATGTGATATGCAAAATATACTGCCATTTCATAGGGAAACCTATAGAAGATACGAAAATAATCCATTAAAAGTTGATGCAAATATTTTATTTAATATTGTAGAAGTTTTAGATGGTAATTTAGATGAGCTTTTTTATGCACTTAAACAAGACTATTTGTCACATAAATAAAACAAGACGTCAATCTTAAAAAGGAGAATTTTATGGAAGAAAAAAATCGAGGTATATTTCAAGCAAGTGAAAAAGAATTACAAGTTAGTACGATTTATTTATTATGGGATTTAAAAAAAATAACTAAACAAATTTTAGTTATTCAATTAATAATCCTGATATCAATCCTAATCCAAATGATATTAACGACATTATTATAGGAAATAAATATTTATCAAAGTTGATTTTGAAATTATTTTTGAAAAAAAATTTACCTTTATTAGTTAATGAATATTTAAAGCAAGTTATATCATGATAAGAAATTTTTATACAGTTTGTTTCTAAAAGTGATTCAATAGCTTTATCTACTTTATCTGTGTCATTACATTTTAAGGCGCAAGCAATAGTAAAGGTAGTTTGCTCATTATCATTTTTAATAAAATATTTTAAAACTTCTTTTGAAAATTTATCTAACATTAAAGTATACTCCTTTCTATAGAAATTATAGTACAAGGAGAAAAATAACACAATAAAAAAGGCGTCAATCTTAAAAAAGGGAGAAATAAATGATAGAAGAAGAAAATTATAAAAAAATTCAATATCGCATAAATGAGGTAGAAGAAGAAATAAGAAGATTAGGAACTATTTTAAAGATTGTAATGTTAATTCTAGGAATTTTATCAAATATAGTGATATCAGTCGTATTAAGCAAATGATAATTTGTCGAATATATGCACGAATAATAGACGTCAATCTTAAAAAGGAGAATTTATGGAGGAATTAATAAATATTTTAGAGGATTATCTATCAGAAATGAGTGATTCATTTAATAAATTAAAAAATAGTCTCGAAAAAGTAATGATTTTATCAAAAATTAATGAGTTAGTTTTTTGGCTAGAAATGTATAAAGAAAAAACAATTCAAAATGACTTGTAAAAGGAGGATTATATGGAAAAACTTTATTACACAGTAAAAGAAGTAGCAGTTCTTTTAGGAGGTACAGAAGAAAGAACTGCTAAAGCTTATGAAGTAATTAAAAAATTAAATGCTGAAATAAAAGAATTATACAAAGGTAGACCAGCTAATGAACAACCTATTTTATTAGCTGGAAGAGTAAATAAAGAATATTTTAATAAAAGAATAAAATTGGAGGTTTAATATGAAAGAATTATTAAAAAGTAAAGGAATTATACTATTTCTACTATTTATGATCTTAATAGCTAATATACAAGAACAAAGTATAAAAAAAGACTCATCTACCATAGCAAGCGAAATGAGTCAAATGAGCAATGTAAATAATTAATTTACTTGTTTAATATATCAAAAATAAAAGAATATGTCAATAGGAGGTAAACAAATGAATAATTGTTGTAAAGAATTAAGATTAAGAAGTCATAAATATAAAAAATATTTGTATTGTGCTAAAAGAAAAGAAAATATAAATTTTGAAGATTGTAAATGTTGTAAATTAAAAAAATATAAAAATTATACTAAAAAAATAACTGTAATATCAAATGAAAGCATTATGCCTGAAAAAGTAATTATAAATTCAAATGGAGCGATAATAATAGGTTTTAATCATAGTATACCAGGATATCATAAACATCACGTATTTGAGGGTAAAAATAGAAATAATAGTGAAAAATACGGTCTATATATATGGTTAAAATGGAGTGATCATGTATTAAATGATAATTCAATTCATTGTAATCCAGAAATAACTAAAAAATTACATAAAATAGCTCAAAAAGAATTTGAAAAAAAGTATGATGAATTAGATTTTTTAAAAATATTTGGGAGGAACTTCTTATAATGGAAAATATCATAAATAATGCAAAACCTAACTATTATTCTATCATGCCAGCAAGCGTTAGATACAATGATTCTTTAACGTCAACGGAGAAACTACTTTATAGTGAGATTACATCATTGTGTGATATGACTGGTGCGTGTTGGGCAGCAAATAGTTATTTTGCAAAATTATTCAATAAAACTGAAGAAACTATATCAAGAAATATAAAGAATTTAGAGAAAAAAGAACTTATCAGAATTATTTATAAAAAACGTGGTAGTCAAATAATTGAAAGAGGAATATCAATTGTAAATTTAACTGCAAATAGCAATTTCACCATTGACAAAAATATCAATGGTACCATTGACGAAAATATCAACGGTACCATTGACAAAAATGTCAAAGAGAACAATATATATATTAACAATAAAGAAAATATTAATAATATAAATATTATTAATACAAAAGAAAGAAAAAAATTCGGTGAATTTAAGAATGTTTTACTTACTGAAGATGAACTAGAAAAACTAAAAAAAAGATTTCCTGATTATTTAGAAAAAATAGAACACTTATCTAGCTATATTGAATCCTCTGGAAAAAAATATAAAAGTCATTATGCAACAATTTTATGTTGGTCTAGACCTAAAGATTCTCAAAAAAGTAATTGCCAACAAAAAAGTAATTTTCAAACAATGATGGATGTGATTGATTCACTATGACAAAAGATGAAGCAAAAATACTTTTTAAGAGAATTAAATCACATTATAACACGTTTGTAATAGACGATTTTAAATTTAAAGAATGGTTTAAAGAGTTAGAACATTGTAATTTTGATGATGTAAATAAAAATTTGGATGCACATATTAATTCCGAAATCTATGGTGCAAATGAACCAAGACTATTATTTTTAATTAAGTATTGTAGAAGAGATGATAGAAAATTTGATATTCAAAATTTAAAATTAATTTGTCCACATTGTAAGAAAGGAATTAAGTATTTTGAATATGAAGATCATATTCATAGACATAATTCAATTTATTACATGAATCAAAAGTCTATTTTATTAAATAAACATTACAATGAAGCAAAATTAATGCTAGTTGATGAAAATATTTTTGAAGAAGTATATAACAATTTTCTAAAAGAATTATATCAATGCATTGAACCAGGACCAGAAAGAGATCGAATAAAATTTTTACTAAATATTCAACGTAAGCAGATGACGATAAATGAATTCATAGGTGGTGAGGTAAATGTCAAAATATAGAAGGTCTATAAAGAAATCTAGTAAAAAAACAACACCAACAAAGTATTTAAGACCTATAAAGAAATCTAATAAAAAAACAACAACAATTCCTATTAAAGACAAAAAAGAAATAGAACTAATTATGCGATGTTTAAGAAGAAGAATAGAACAAGCAAATACTGAAACAAAGAAAGGACAAGCTAGAAGGAATTGGATGTTAGTTTTGTTAGGATTTAATACAGCATTTCGAGTAGAAGATCTAGTGCAATTAAAGGTATCAGATGTTATTAAAGGTTATTTTTCAATTATTGAAAATAAAACAGGTAAATGCCAAAATTATAGAATTAATAAATATTTGTTTGAAGATATTAAAAATTATATTTTAGAAAATAATTTAACTAATTCAGATTATTTATTTTATACACAGAAAAAAGCTCATCTAATGCCGATGACACGACAACATGTAGATAGAATTTTAAAAAGTGCCGCAGATGAGATTAAGTTAAGACAAAAATTTAGTGCTCATTCATTAAGAAAAACATGGGCATACCAAAAATATAAAGATGGAACACCACTGATAACAATATCAAAAATGCTTAATCATCATGATGTAGAAGAAACTTTACTTTATATTTGTTGGGGTGAAGAAGATATCGATAGAGAACGTGAGGCAACGTATTATGGTGGAGTTCATAGAAAAAATTAATGGACATTTAAATTGGTAAAAAACATAAAAAAAGACACAATAATTTATCGAAAATAAAATAGTTGTCACATTTTTATAAAAAAATAACAAATTTATATATATATAAATATATATATAAAAATCAAATAAAAAAATGTTACAGTTTTGGGGACTATGTCACATTTATTTACCATAAAAATATAGTTTTTTAAAACTGTTGTCACATTTTTATTAATGGAGTCGCAATTTTGGAGGTATTTATGAAAAAAATAGATTTTAAAAAGTTAGTAAAAAAAGAAGATCCAAAAAAAATTATTAGAATGTATTGTAATTCAGATATTAATTTAACAAGCAATCAATTAGATGAAGTAATAGCTTTAAAAAATAAAAAGGAGAATTGTTGCAATTAATAGAGATAAATAGAAAATAAGAGGTGAAATATGAAAAATAATTTAAGTGATGTAAATAATTATTTGTTTGAACAATTAGAAAGATTGAATGATGATGAAACATTATCAGAAAATGATAATTTTGATAAGGAAATAAAAAGAGCAAAAGCGGTTTCAACACTATGTTCAACAATAGTATCAAACGCCAATTTAATATTAAATGCAAAAAAATATGCTGATGAAAACGGAATTAAAAACGAATCCGAAGTATTACAATTAAAGGAAAAATAATATGCATAGATATAGCGAAGAACAAAAGAAATTCATTATTGAAAATTATAAGGGCAAGTATTCAAAAGAATTAGCAGCAATGTTTAATCAACACTTCAACACTAATATAACAGCAAAAGCAATTAAAAATTTTAGAAACAATAATAAATTGAATAGCGGTTTAACAGGACAATTTCAAAAAGGACAAGTCTCTCATAATAAAGGTAAAAAACAAACTGAATTTATGAGCAAAGAAGCAATAGAAAGAACAAAAGCAACTAGATTTAAAAAAGGAAATATTCCTAAAAACTATAGACCAGTTGGAAGTGAAAGAATTAATAAAGATGGATATGTAGAAGTCAAAATTTCAGATCCAAATAAATGGGATACTAAAAATAGAGTTGTTTATCGAAAATATTTTGGAGAAATTCCAGAAGGTTGCAAAGTAATTTATGCAGATGGTAATAAGTTAAATAATGATCCAAATAATTTGATATTAGTTTCTAATTCAGAAGAATTAATTATGAATAGACATAATTTAATATTTAATAGTAAAGATTTAACTACTACTGGACATTTAATAGCTAAAGTAGTTGATAAAACTAATAAGTTAAAAAAATGAAAGATTATGAGCAATTATATTATGACTTACTACATGAATATAAAAATGCATTAAAAAATGTAGAACTTTTAAAACAGGAATTAGAAATATATAAAGCACTATCAAAAAATAAAAACATAAAAGAAATTATAGCGAAAGATTTAATTGGATATTTAAAGAGAGGAAGGTATATCAAAGATGAAAATAAAGATAGAAAAAATAATATGTGATTTATGTGGAAATGAAATAGATAATTGTAATAATGTAATATATACATTAGCACATAAATATGAAGTTTGTAATAAATGTTATAAAGAAAATGAGAACTATAAAAAGGACATATTAAAGTTGCACAAAATGGAACTTTGGATGGAGAAAAAATATAATTTTGAAGATAGATATTTGGAAGTAAAAGAAAAATATAAAGAACAAATGGAGAAATAAAAATATGAATAATTATAATAAACTTTTTAGCATTATAAGACAAACAGATTTATTAAATTATGATGAAAAAAATGAGTTGAAATTATATTTAATGAATTTGAATGAACAAAATAAAAAGCAAAAAGAAGCAATTAATAAAGTAATCAAAGCACTTGAAATACAAATAGAAGTTATAAAAGAGCAACCGTCAGATAATGCAGTAAGTGATAATTTTGAAATAAATCAAAGAAATATGTGTATTAAACTTTTAAAAGAGGTGTCAGAATGAATAAAGATTTAATTGAATTTTATGAAGAAGAAAAACAAAAAATAGAACGAGAAATATCTGATTTGTGGGAAGTTGACAAGAAGAGTCCTAAAAAAATAAACAGACTTGTTGAAATTGAATATATACTAGATGGTTTATATGCTGATAAAAAAATAAATCAATTAAGAGATGAAAATAGAACATTAAGGATAAGATTAATGCAAGAAGGGATAGAGGTGTAAGAATTGATAACAGATATTGAAAAATTTATAGAAATACAATATATATTAGCGGAATGGGATGTAAATATAGACGACTGCAAAAAAATAAACGATTTAATAATTGAACTATCAAATGAAAACAAGCAACTAAAATATAATTGGAATAAGCTAAAAGAATTTGTATCAAATAGTTTAAAATTTTATAAAGAAACAGATGATGAATATGTTAAAACTCAACGTGAACTGGGAATTAGAGATGGATATAAAATTGTATCAGGTAAAATTCAAGAACTAGAAGGAAGTGATAGTAATGAAAAATAATTGTGAAACTTGTATCAAAAGAAACTCAAAATTATGTCCCACTTCACTGGAATGTAGAACTTTTGATAATATGCCATGTCATCAAAATGAAGTTACACTATTCAATCATATTAAATCTCTCGAAGAATATAGAACATATGCATTAGAGCATTATGCAGAATTCGAAGAAGAAAAGAAAAAATTAAAAGATGAATTAGAAGAATATAAAAATCCAATTAAATATTTTAAATATGCTAATAAAAATGTAACAAAAGAAAACAAACAATTGAAAGAAAATTGGAATAAGTTAAAAGAATGGTTTAAAGACAATATTGATAAACCCAACATTAAATTTATTTTAGAATTTATGGAAAGACTAGAACAAGAAATTAATATAAATAAATACATAAGGAAATGATAGCTATGAATAAAAAATATGATAAGAAAATACAAAAATACGATAAGAAAATACAAAAGTATCATAATAAAGCTAAAGAAGTATTTCCTTATCTAGCTATGTTCTCTTATTATGAATTAAAAGCAATATATTATGAAATGTTAAAGGAGATTGATAGTAATGATAGTAATTAATTTAACTGATATTATTATTATATCTATAATTCTATTAATTATAGCAATATATATTATAAAAATAATAATTGAAGAAATAAAAAAAATAGGTAAAAAAAATTGTTATGAATGTAAAAATTATCAATTATATGATGTTTGTAGTTATGGAGATGGTTGTAGATATCGATGCGTAAAAAATAATAGAATTGATGATATTGTAAGCATGAATTGTGATGAACATTTTGAAAAATGTAAAGGAAGTGATAGTAATGAATAAATATTGTTATGAAATAAAAGATGAAAAATGTAAAGGATATTTTAAAATATATCAAGCAGTAAATGGTTCTATTCAATTAATGATGGGTAATTATAATACTACTTTATCAGCACAGCAAATATTAGATTTAAACATATATACATTTGATTTAATTGATTATGACCACGATAAATTTTTAGAATTTTATAAGTTAGGTGATAGTAATGTTAAAGATTAAAGAGTGTCCACATTGTAAAAGTAAAGAGGGTTATTATCAAAAAATGAGCTATAGTGGTTCAGGTATATTTAGATTTAATTATGATGGTTCTATTGCTGATAATAGTGATATGTATGACTGTTTGTTTAGCAAAAAAAGTAAATATTATTATTGTTTAAATTGTAATAAGAGAATTAAAAAAGAAAATAGAGAGTGATGAGTAAATGACTGCTAAAGAAATGTTTTTAAAAATGGGATGGTCTTATGAATATGTAAAAGGCGATTGTAGTGAAGATACAATACAATGTAAAGACCTAACAAGGACAATGCTGTTAACTTGCCAAAATGATTTAAAAAATATATTACCGAACATACAATTTAATCTAACAAGCAAATGTATAGTGATTAATAATTTAATGTTTATTAGTATGCATATATTACAAGCAATAAATAAACAAGTTGAAGAATTGGGGTGGAATAAATGTTAACATTACCAATTAAGAAAAAATGGTTCGACATGATAAAGTCAGGCGAAAAGAAAGAAGAATATAGAGAGATTAAAACTTATTATGATAAACGATTAGAAAGAAAAGTTAATTTTTGCAAAGCAACAAATAATGGCTATTACATTTTATTAAAAAATGGGTATTCAAAAAATAGTCCTACATTAAAAGTAAGTTGTATTGTAACAAAAGGCTATGGCAAACCTGAATGGGGAGCATAACCTAATAAAGAATATTATGTATTAAAAATATTAAGTGTGGAGGAGGTAGAATAATGGATATAGTAGATATTAAAACTCTAGTAAAAAAAGGTAAAATTTACTTTTATGTATTTGATAAAAAGATTTATTGTGCAAATGAAGCAGAAGAAGTTGTACTAGTTGGTGAGGTGGAATAAATGACTAGAGAAGAATTTATAAAACAAAGATGTGAAATAGATAAAATAACAGAAGAAGAATTTGAAGAACAATATAGAGTTGTTGAATGTAATTGTGGACAACCTTATTGTAAAGGATACAAATGTCTTGATTTAGATGATTTGTTAAAAGAAAATCAAGAATTAAAGAAACAACTTGAAAAATGGGAACATCATTTAAAATGTTCAAAAGAAATGCTAGACATACAAGCACAAAAAGGTAATTATGATTATGATGAATATATGTTAGGTTTATATAATGGTATGGAATACATAATATCATTATTTGAAACAAGAGAACCCAATTTTATAAGTGGTAAAGATATTGAATTTATAAATGATAAATCTCAACAAAAAGAGTTTATAAATTATTTAGAAGATGAAATAAAACTTTATGAAAATGATATTCTAAATTTTAGCAAAGATTATAATGTATATTTTTCATTAATAAATGATTTAAGAGTTAGTAAAGCAAAAATAGGAGATATTTTGAAAAAATACAAAAGTATAATAGGAGTATCAGATGAAAATAAAACCACAATATAGTTTTAACAAATATGATTTTGGCTTTGGTCTAGTTTTAAGAAGAGAAAATGAAAGCAAAAAATATATTAGAAAATACAAAACAATAAATTACATATTTGGAGTTTTATTCTTATGGTTTAGTTTTGGATTTGAAATAGAAATAATAGGAGATGATAAATAATGATAAAATTATTAAAAACATTTAGAGGGAAATCTATTAAAGAATTACAAAATAAAAAAGCAAAATGGCTTAGAAGTTTAGCACCAGCCGTTATATTTATAGAAAAAGAAGAGTATGTTCCTAGTTTCTTTTTTGGAAATATTAAATTAAAGGTTTATTTTTATTAAGGAGGTAAAGAATGAAATTAGAAGTTGGAATGTATGCCTTTTCAAAAAAATGTCGTGATTATGGAATTGGTAAAATAGTGAATATTGTGGAAGGTGGTTTAGGTTTTAAAGGTGATTTAATAGATATACAATATGTGCATTCAAAACATGCTATAGAAAATCACGATGTAATAGCAAGTTTCAATATCATTGATTTAATTAAAGTAGGAGATTATGTTAATGGGTTTTATATAGACCAATTACCGCAAAATCCAGAATATAAATTAATATGGCATCTTTCGACATATGGAGATGATGATGAAGCATTTAAAGAAGAAGATATTAAATCAATAGTAACAAAAGAACAATTTGAGAAAATGAGTTACGGATTGGAGAATTAAAAATGAATAAAGATATAAAGTATTCAATAATGATATGTGGTGTAGCTATTATATTAATAAGTAATATAGTAACAGCACTTTTAGTAAAAAATATAATTGAAGAAAGAGAAAATAACAAAGAATGTATCGTATTTAACGATAGTAGATATTGTAAGGAGGTTTAACATGAAAAAGTTAATAATACTAGCAATTCTTTTATTAATATTAACAGGATGTAGCACAAAAAATTTATACACATCTGAACACATAGATAAAGATACATGTGTAGTATATTTAAGAGCATATCAAGGTGGTATAACTCCTATGTATAATCCTGATGGATCATTAAAATTAGATAGTGATTGTATAGAAAGAAAGTAGTAGAAGAAATGGACAAATTTAAAATAATAAAAGAATATGATAATTTTTACTTATATAAGAATGAAAAATTTGGTTATAAAGAATGTTTTAATAAAACAGATTATAAACCTGAAAATGGGTATATAACTAGAAAAAGAACTATTTATAATCTACAAACAACTAATTAGTAATATGGGGGTATTGGTAATTAGGAGGAATTAAATGAAGACAAAAGAATTAACAATAAAAGAAGCAAATAAGAAAATAGAACAAATAGATAATAAGCTAGAATATTATTTTAATAAAAAAGAACAAGCATTTAATAAAACTCAACCTAAAGCAGCAGATATAACAGATAGTATAAAAGGTACTAATGTTTCTGATAAAAATATTCAATATATGATATTATGTGAAGAATTAGATCCAATTATTGATTCTTTACAAGATGATAAAATTGAATTATTAAATTTCATTGATAGAGAATTAAAAATTTTAAATAAATACAACGAATTAGAGCAATTAATAATTTATTATAAAGAACAGTATATTCCCAAAGTAAGAGAAGAAGTAACATGGTATTTTATATCAAAAAAAGTACATGCATCAGAAAGTACCTGCAAAAGAATATACAGAAGATATAAAAAACAAAGAAATATTTAACTTGACCCGCTTTGACCCGTTTAGATGTGTTAAAATGATATTGTGAAAAAATATAAAACACTATCTCTAGTAGGTAGTGTACTGATGATATTGACGATAGTATAAGATAAATGCGCTAGAGTTACTTTAAGTAGGCTCTAGAAATTTTGGTGAAAATCCAAATATATATCATTAGTATAGTATCTATTAAAGATACAAAGAATTTACTATTTATCTTGGCTATTGGCAAGCTTATGAACAAAATAGAGGTGGCAAACGACCAAATGATTTGCATGATGGATTTGTATGTGGTGGGGAAACATTCAGTATTTACTACTCATAGTAAAAGCCAACAAGGTTGAAAGTATCCTTTGTTAGTAAATGTTATATTTATCTGCAGGTGTGATATAATCTTTGCTAACATAAAAATATAGGCTATCGGTGCGTTTTTGCAATCAAGTTTAATATGTCCGTAGTATAAATATTTAGAGGTGGATAGAGTCCTATATAGAATAATTTGCAAATAAAACTATATAACTGCCCATGTATCAAAAGCAATTGTTAATGATACTACACAATTGTGAAGGACTATATGGAAAATTATTTACTTGATATGGTGCTTATAAAAAGCACTAGTGTAAAACCTTTTATTGCTTACCTATAGCACAAGAACAATTAAGTTGTTCTTTTTTTGTACAAGAGTATTAGAAATTCAGCACACAATCCTCGCTAATATTCTTGTACAAGAAAGAGGGTAATTTCATATGAATTATAGGATTTATAAAGATGTATCTGGATTTGAATATGTAACAACAACTACTGAAAATAAATTATTTGATGTAATATCAACTATTTCAAGAGATACTCATATATTAATAATTCAGCATCATATAAAAGAAGATATGGACGTTCCGTATTTTTGTGGATATGTTGAAAATTTCTTTTATAAAGAACAATCAAAAAGAAAGGTCAAAACAAAATGAATAATGAGGGAATAATAATATTTTTAATATTATATGTGGTAATAATATGGAAAAAATGGAAAAAATCAAAAGAGAAAAGATAGACTTATGCATAAAGCATCCTAGTTGCAGAAATTGCCCTAGAAATGCTCGATGTGAAAGAGAATATCAAGATATAGAGAAGGTGAAAAAATGGCAAGGAAAGGAAACTATGAAGAAAAAATAAAACCTAAATTTGCTCTTATTAGATCCTGGAAACGAAATGATTTAACAGACATAGAAATATGTGATAAGTTAGGTATTAAAAAATCTGCTTTTTATAATTATAAAAATAAGTATCCAGAATTTAAAGAAATATTAGATCATGATAAAGAATTAACTGATGCTGAAGTAGAAGATAATGCTTTAGATAATGCTAAAGGTTTTTTATATGAAGAAGAACAAGTTTTCACCGAAAAAGAAATTTTTTATAATGATGATGGAAAAAAGATAAAAGAAATAACGAAACCTAAAATAATAACAGTTACCAAAAGAAAATTATCTGATCAACAAGCAGTACAATGGTGGCTGAAAAATAGGAAACCTGAAACATGGAAAGATAAAAGAGAATTTGATGTTGGAAATACTGATGGTCAACCATTTAAGCTAGAGGATGTTATTTAATGTGCTATACGGCAGATTATTTAATAGAAAGAAGAAAAATAAAATGGAATGAAGACCATAACATTGAACGAGATAAAATATTTAGAAATGCAGTAGCAAATGAAATAATTAAAAATGAAAGTTTAAGAAATAAATTAAAGAATGATCCATCTAAATTAATCGAATTAGTTTTTATAATAGTAGATAAGGATAAAAATACCGTTCCATTTTTCTTAAATGAAGTTCAAAAAGATTTTTTTGAAAAAGTAAACCAAGCAAAAGAAGACTATAAAAAGGGATTGATAACTTCAATTTCTTTTTTAATTCTTAAAGGTAGACAGCAAGGATTTACAACCGCTATTACTGCTTATCAGCTATCATGTACCATTTTAAATCGAAATTTTGAAGGATATACAATAGCTGATACTACATCAAATGCAGAAAGTATATTTGAAAATAAAGCTAAGTACATGCATTCAAACTTACCAACTTGTCTAAAACCCACAGAAAAATATAACAATAAAAGGCAATTAAGGTTTGAAAAAATAAATAGTTCTTGGTCAATCGATGCAGCAACTAAAGAAATGGGACGTTCAAGAACAATAAACTTCCTTCATGCTTCAGAGTGTGCATTTTGGAATTTTGGTATTGCAGTTACGCAAGCTTCTTTAGGAGAAGCTTTAACAAAAAATAGTATTAAGATATATGAATCTACAGCTAACGGATTTAATGATTATAAATCAATGTGGGATAGTGGAAATTATATTAATTGTTTTTATGAATGGTGGAGAAATAAAGAATACAAATTAAATTTTGAATCTTTAGAAATAGAAAATGAATTCATAAAAAACATTAATACTAAAAATGATTGGATATATGAACGTTTAAAATGGCTGTTAGATGTAAAAAAATTAGATAAAAATCAACTTTATTGGTATTTTAAAAAATATAAAGGATATATACAAAAAGACCTCATTAAACAAGAATATCCATGTACACCAGAAGAAGCATTTATTAGTAGTGGACAATGTGCATTTGATACTGAAATATTAATACATCGATTAAATGAAATTAAACAACATAAAGTTTTAAAAACAGGTTATTTTACTTATGATGAAGAAGCAATTCTTAGTGGTCAAATGAAAAATATTAAATGGGTAAACGATAAAAATGGTTACATTAAAATATTCGAATTGCCTAATTTAAAGCAATACTGTATTGGTGGAGATACTGCTGGAGATGGGTCAGATTATTTTATTGGCCAAGTATTAGATGCTAAAACAGGAAATCAAGTAGCTATTTTGTCTCATCAAATGGATAGTGATATATATGCTAGACAAATGTATTGTTTAGGTAAATATTACAAAAATGCATTAATAGGTATAGAAATCAATTATGATAGTCATCCTCAAAAAGAACTTGAAAGACTAGGATATGATAATTTCTATATACGTGAAAGGGAAGATACAATAACAGGTAGACTGGAAAAGAAATATGGCTTTTCAACAAATAAATTTACAAGACCAAATATTATCAATAATTTAGTAAGAATTGCAAGGGATACCCCAGAAATAATTAATGATGAGGAAACAATCATGGAAATGCTAGTATTTGTAAAGAACGAATCAGGAAAACCAGAAGCACAAAATGGATTTCATGATGATAGAGTTATGGCGCTAGCAATCGCTCATCACATAAGAAGCCAAGTGAGAATTGAAGAAGAACCAATCATACCAGAAACGAGATTTAATTTTAATTCTGAAAAACCAATAATGGCTGATTATGGAGAAACAATAGAAATAATTTAGGAGGACATATGAAAAAACAACAATTAAGAGAAATATTAAAAGAACGTGAAAAAGAAAATTGTGTTGTTATTGAAGATAATACAATCAAATACATAGTACCTAAAAAAAAGAAAAGAAATTTTTTTAAGTTTTTGAAATCTAAAAAGGTTGATAAATAATGGAAATAATAATATCAAATGTCATAAATGGCATTTTTATTTTATTAGCTTATACATTAGGATTAAAACATGGTCAAAAGTTATCTAAGAACGAAAACATAGAATTACCTAAAAATCCTATAAAAGAATATAAAGAAAATAAGATTTCAAGAGAATTAGAAAAAGTGCAAAACGAAGATATTACTAGACTTAATAATATATTAAAAAATATAGATAGTTACGATGGTACGAGTGACGGTCAGGAGGAGATATAATTTATGAAAAAGCAAGAAAATGAATTAAAAGAAACTCCTCTATGGGAAATGTATGATAAAGGTGTTAATTATAATAATTTAATTAATTTGTATAGTAATACTGATAAATGTTTTAGATTTTATAATGGTGATCAATGGTCAGGATTAAAATCGGGAGAAATACAACCTGTAACTTATCCAATAATAGAACCAATAGTAAATTATAAAGTAAGTACAATAAATCAAAACATCTGGGCAATACATTTTTCAAGTGACAATTTTGATAATTTAGAAAATAGAGAAATTTATAACAAAGCATGTGAATTATTAAATAAAAGAGTAGCACGTGTTTGGGAAAAAGATTTTATGGATTATAAAGTTAGAAGAGTGTCAACTGATTCAGCAGTAATTGGTGAAGGTGTTGTCTATGTAGATTATGATGAAGAATCAGATAATCCTATAAATGAAATTTTAAATAATACTGATATTTGTTATGGAAATGAAAATTCAAGTGATATTCAATCACAACCATATATTATTATAAAAACTCGTAGACCTTTAGAAAAAGTAAAAGCATTAGCTAGAAAAAAAGGTATATCAGAAGAAGAAATAGAAAAAATTACAAGTGATCAACAAGTAAATGAAGAAGCTGGAGATTCAGCTAAAAATGAAGTAAATGATATGTGTACTGTTGTTACAAAAATGTATAAAGATAATGGTAATGTTTATTTTGAAAGAGCTACAAGGTATGTAACTATTCAAAAAAATACTAATACAGGATTAACATTATATCCTTTAGCACATATGATTTGGAAAGAAGTTAAAGGTTCTGCTAGAGGTGTAGGAGAAGTTATATATTTAATACCAAATCAAATAGAGATTAATAGAACTTTAATGAGAAGGGTATTAATTGTTAAATTATGTGCTTATCCAAAGTACATAGTAGCAATAGATAAATTAGTAAATCCAAATGATGCTGATAAAGTAGGAATAACTTTAAGAGCAACTGGTAAAGAAGTAGACGATGTAAGAAAAATATTTTCATCTACTACACCAGCAAGCATGAGTAATGATGCTAATTTAATTCAAGAAGAAATGATTAGTAAGACAAGAGAGTTAAGAAATGCTAGTGAACTCGCAACTGGAAATGTAGATCCATCTGATGCATCAGGTAAGGCAATTCTTGCAGTACAACAAGCAAGTAATTTACCTTTAAATGAACATATTCTAGCACTTAAAACTTTTATTGAAGATTTAGGACGAATTTATTTAGATATGTGGATAGCATATGCTGAAAATGGACTAAATATTGTTGATGTTGAAAGACAAAATATGAAAGATATTGATATTGTTAGAAATGTAACATCAGAAATATTAAGTCAATTAAAAGCAACAGTTAAAGTAGATATAACACCTAAATCACCATATGACAAATTAGCTGTAGAACAAAGTTTAGAAAATCTATTAAAGAATAATTACATAACTTTTGAAGAATATGTAAATGCATTAGATGATGATTCAGTAATGCCAAAACAAAAATTATTAGATATTTTAAAAAGTCAAAAAGAAAAACAAGCATTAATTCAAAATCAAAAATTACAAGCTCAAAATATGATTAATAAAGCAAATAATGTAATGAATATTGCTGATTCTTATAATGAAGCACAACAAGTATATCAAGGCACTTAATAGGTGCTTTTTTATATGGTCTAACATATCGACCATAAAAATGTATGGTGACCAAAAGTCAAGGAGGAAAAAATGGAAAATGAAGAAATGTTAGAACAAACTAACGAAACTGAAAATGTAGAAACACAAACTACAGAAGAAAATGTGGAAGGTATAGATTTAACTGATACCACTGAATCTGCAGAAGAAATTGAAACAGAAGAAGAAAAACAAGAAGTTAAAAGTTTAAAGGATTTACTAAAAGAAAATCCACAATATCAAGAACAATTTAACACAATGATTAAATCAAGACTTGATAGAAAAGATAGAGACTATCAAAAGGAACTATCTAAATATAAAAACATCGAATCAGTTTTAAATAAAGGACTAGGTGTTAATTCTTTAGATGAAGCTGACCAAAGATTAAGAAGTTTTTATAAGGAACAAGGAATTAATATTCCAGAACCACAAAAACCAGGTTTAAGTGATAAAGAATTAGAAATATTAGGTTCTGCAGAGGCAGACGAAATAATCGAGTTGGGTTTAGATGCCGCAGAAGAAGAAGCTAATAAATTGGCACAAAAAGGTCATGAAAATTGGAATACAAAGGAACGAGCAACTTTTGCTAAATTAGCATCAACTCTTAATTATGAAAAACAAAAACAAGAATTAAAGACGATTGGTGCAGATGTAACTCTATTAGATTCAAAAGAATTTAAAGATTTTGCTAAACAATTTCAAGCAAGTACTGATGTAAAAACAATTTATAATCTTTATTCAACATCACATAAATCAAAAGAAAAAAATTATGAAAAAATGGGAAGTATGAAAAATAATCCAAATAACAATGAAATAAAAGACTTCTATACTTATGAAGAAAGTCTTAAATTTACAAAAGAAGATTTTGATAAAAATCCAAAGTTGTTTGAGGCTGTAGAACGTTCAATGTTAAAATGGTAAGAATCATATTCCTATTTTTATATACCAATAGGAAGGATGAGAAAATATGGTAAAAAAATTTCAACAAACAATTTGGTCTAAAAAGATCCAAGATGCGTTAGAAAGAAAAACTAAATTAGTAGGTAACTGTACTACTAAATATGAAGGTGATTGCAAATATGCACAAACAGTTAAAATTTTAGGTGTTGGTGATCCAACAATCAATCCATATACAGGTGGAGATATTAATATTGAAGAAATGAGTGATACTGATCAATTATTAACTATCGATGTTCAAAATTATTTTGCATTCGAAGTTAAAGATGTTGATAAAGCACAATCTGTTCCTGGATTACCAGAAAAATATCAAAAGAAAGCTGTACATAAATTAGCAGTAAAAAGAGATGAATTTATTGGTAAATTAGTTGCTGGTAAAGCTCAAAGTACTGTACAAGAAGTTGCTACTACATATGCAAAAACTACAGATACATCATTAACTGCTTCAAAAGATTATTTTACACGTAGTGGAGCAGGTACAACTGAATCTCCATATAGATATACTTTAGTATTAAATCCAGTAGTAGGAGATATTTCTAATTATTATGAAGCAACTGGTACTTATAAAGATGGTGCTGTTAATAAAATCACTGCATCAGCTAAAACTCAAGCGGCTGTTAAAACTGCAATTGATAGTGCAATTGTTGCTTTACGTGAAAGAGATTTTGAAGGTGATGGTGTAATTGAAATTACTCCTGCAATATACAATGTTTTCAAAAATAATTTAATTGAATTATCTACAAACAATACAGAATTAATTAATCGTGGTGTTGTAGGAATGTATGATACATATGAAGTAGTAATGTCAAATTCTTTATATAAAGATTCAAGAAAAACTTATTGTATGGCTCGTTCAAAAGAAGCTGTTGCTTTTGCTGGACAAATCAATGAAGTAGAAGCTGGTAGAATGGAAAAAAGATTCTCTGATTATATTAGAGGGTTAGATACATTTGGTGCTAAAATTATCGCTCAAGATGAATTAGAATTAATTGAAATACCTGTATAGTATAAGAAGCTTAATGCTTCTTTTATCGTGTTGCTAGCGCTTATATTAGTGCAATTCTAATAAACACGACTAATTAGAAAGAAGGAATATAAATATGAAAGAATTAAAAGATACAATAGAATTAATGAATAGTGAAGATTATAAAGAGAGATTTAAGGCAGAATACTATCAAACAAAAATTAGATATGATAAATTGCATAAATTAATAATCAAAATAGAAGCAGGAACTTGTGATTTTACACCAAGTTGTGGTTTAGAAATATACAAAGAGCAAGCAAAATATATGGGTATGTATTTACATATGCTCGAAGTAAGAGCGGAAATAGAAAAAATAGAATTATAAGGGAGAGTGAATAATATGATAAAATTTGTTGAAAAACCAGATACTGAAATTTATGAGGGAATAATTGCAACCAAAGAAACTAATTTGGAATATAAAAGTGAAAGAGTAGAACAAAAAATAGAAGATTTAAAATTATATTCTAAAATAACCACAGTAAATGAAAGATATACAAGTGTTACTGATTTAACAATTAATTTAATAGATGGAGAACCAGTTCTTTTTGAGGAAGAAAGAGGTTATTATGTACCATCAATTTCTGTATGTAGCATAGATGATTCAATTGAAGTGTTTCAAGCAATTAAAAGTGTTGTAAAGGAATAATTTTATGACTTTAAAAGAAATAAAATATAAAATTTTATCTTTAATAGAGGAATTAAATGAAAAAAGTGATTTATTAACAGATGATCCTGATATATCATCTAAAATAAATTCAGTAATAAATCAAGTTCAATTAGAATTATCAAGAATAAAGAAAATACCAGCAAAGTACATATATGAAACAAAAAAAGGATTACAATTAGCTATTAAAGATATCCCTAATTGTTATCAAATAAATAAGTTAAATACTAGTAAATATGAAATAGCTGGAGAAATGGAAATTGTGTTTGATGAAGATGTTGAATCTGAAGTAACAATATATTATTATAAATATCCAAAATTAATAGATGTAATTATAAATCCACAAGAAAATGAAACTGAAGTAGAAGCTAGTAAACGATTAGATTCAGAATATGAATTTGAATTAACTACTGATGTTTTAGAAATTTTACCTTATGGAGTAGCAGCTGATTTATTAAAAAACGATATGATAGCTAATTATGGAAAATATTATTATGAAAGATATAATGAATTAAAACAAATGTTAGATCCAAGAACTACTGCAGGCATAGTAGTATGTGAAGGAGGCTTAGATTTTTAATGTCTAGTTTAAATGATATAATAACAAGAACCTATAACAATTTTAGGGGAGTTGATTTTTCAAATAGTGATGTAAAATCTTATAGAAGTCCTGCTTCAATTAATATGTGGAAAAATTATGAAAACAGTAATGGAACATGTATAGAAACAAGACCAGGTATGAAATTGCTAGGAAACTTCAGCAATGAAATATTTGGTCTATTTTTTTATAAAATTTTGGATGATATAAAGGTTTTAGTTCATTCTGGTACAAAACTATTAAAATGGGATAATTATCCAAATACACCTGTAGAAACAACAGAATTATATAGTGGATTAAATCCATTTAAAAGTCAATCGTTTATTTTTAATAATATTTTCTTTTTAATGGATGGATTAAATTATATAGAATATGATGGTATCACTTGTAAAGACATAGAACCTACAATTCCAATAACTAGTATAGGAAAAAAACCAACAGGAGAGATAATTAATGATAATTATGATACAGTTTATCAACCTGTTAATGTTTTAACTTCAAAAAGAAAAAATGGGTTTGTAGCTGATGGAACAAGTACTAAATATTACTTAGATACGCAGAATTTAGATAGTGCTAACAAGTTTACTTTAATTGCTACTATAAATGGCAAAACAAAAGTAGAAACAAAAGATTTTACTGTTGATAGAACAAATGGTATTGTTACCTTTTTTATCGCTCCAGAAGCTCCATTAGAAGCAGGAGAAAGTAATGTATTTATTACTTTTAGTAAAACTGGAATAGATTATAGTACAAGAATTAAACATTGCAAATTATTATGTGAATTTGATAATAGAATATTTTTTGCTGGAAATCCAAATTATCCAAATGCATTATTTCATAGTGAATTAAATGATCCCAGATATATTAGGGACACAGCATACTATGAAGATGGACTAGATTTAGCACCTATTAAAGCACTTATTCCTGGAAATAATGTTTTATGGGTAATAAAGGAAATTAATCAAAATACTACAGGAATTTATTATCATACACCAACAATAGATTCATCAGAAGGAAAAATATATCCTGGTGTGAGTGGTAGTATTAATGTTGGATGTGTATCTACAGGGATTAATTTTAATGATGATATTGTGTTTTTTTCTAATAGAGGTTTAGAAGGCATTAATGGAAATATATATAGTGAACAATTACTATCACATAAATCTAGTTTAATAGATAATAAATTAATCAATGAATCTAATTATAAAAAGGTTGTTTTAAGTGAATATAAAGGATATTTATTATGTCTAATAGATTCCAAAATTTATTTAGCTGATTCAAGAGCAAAATTTACAAATATAACAAATGAAGTTGAATATGAATGGTTTTACTGGGAACTATCAAATAATATAACTTATATAGTAGAATATCAAGGTGATTTATTCTTAGGAAATGCTAGTGGAGATATTTATAAATTTGCAGAAGATAGTACAGAAACTTTTAAAAGTGTATGGACTACTGCAAAAGACGATTTTGGTTATGAAGCATATATCAAAACAACTAATAAACGTGGTGGTGTAGCAACAGTAAAAATAATGCAAAATAATGAAATATTAGTTTCAACTATTGTTGACAATGAATTAAGAGAAAAAACAAATTTTGATGATTCAAAAGGTTACATAGCATATAGAATAAAAGATAAAAAATTTAAAGAAATACAATTAAAATTTAGTTCAAATAAACCATTTGGACTTTTTTCATGTACATTACAAGGATTTGTGGCAGGATATATAAAACGATAAGGAGGTAAAAATATGACAGAAGAAGAAAGATATGCGAAAGTAGAAAATGAAAAAAAAGCAGCTTTAGATCAATCTAATAACACATACAACGAATTATTAAATAGTAACTCTCAATTAGCACAACAGCAAAAAGATTATATAAATAATTGGCAAAAAACTCAAAATGAAATTGCCGATAAAAATGCTAATTATCAAACTGAATTACAAAATCAAAATAAACAAAAGGCAGAAAAAGAATTTCAAAATGAAGCAATAGCTAGTAAGAATGCATATTATGATTTTATTAATCCATATGGTGCGCAAGCAGAGATACAAGCACAGAATGGATTAAATAATTCAGGATATAGTGAAACAACAAAGTTAGGGGCATGGAATACTCAACAAAATAGAACAGCAGCAGCTCGTACTACTTTAAATAATGCAAAACAACAGTATGATAACGCAATAAAAGAAATTGAATTAAATAGAGATACTACTAAGTCTCAATATGCTTTAGAAGCATTACAACAACAGTTAAATGCAGCATTAGAAGAATTTAATAAATCTTCGGAACTTAAACAAGGTTTATTATCAAATAATCAATCAATAGATAATGAATATAATAATAGGTATAATAATGTTTGGAATCAAATAAATACTGAAAAACAACAAGCAGAAGCAATAAGACAGTTTAATGAAAATATGGCAGAACAAAAAAGACAAGCAGATTTAGATTACAAATATAAGCAGCAATCATTAGCACAAAGTCAAGCACAATGGGAAAAAGAATATGCTTTAAATCTTCAAAAATTAGCAGCATCACAATTAAGTGAAAATTTAACAGATAATTCAAATAATTATGATGAAACAGATATTAAAGTAAATTCTGTATTTGGTAATACTGCTCCAGTATCTGGTGATAATAAAATCTTAAAAAACAATGATCATTATTTTATCAAAGTAAATGATGACTATGTTGATGTAACATCTGAAGTAAATGAATCATTAAAAAATGGAATATGTTTAAGGTGGTAGAATAATATGAGTATAATTACACGTTCGGAATATAAGAAAAGACAAGAGAATATTCCATTAACACGTGAACAATATAAATCAAAATATCAAAGTAAAAATAATGATAGCAATTCCAATATAACAACTTCTATTAATTTTCCAGCTCCAGAACAAAATAAAATAAATTTGCCTACAATAGATTCAAATAGTAGTTCAAAAGATAGTGTTGTGTGGAATAAAAAAGAAAGTCAAGCAGTTCAAAATTTACCAATTGTTAAGAATGTTAATAATATAGAAGAAGCTCAAAAACAAAATTTACCAATTCTCCCAATGAATACTAAAGATCACTATGAAGATACAAGGCTGAAAGATGCAGTTGAAACCTTCTTTAAAACCCCATTAAGCACTACCAATCTGTTAGGTCAAGGAGTTTTAAAACAAGGTGAAAATATATTTGATGCCATGTTACAATTTGGTAGTTCAGAATATAATCCTTTTATGCATATTTTATATGATGGAGACATTAAAACTGCACAACAAACTGCACAAGAATTAATTCAAAAAGATGCTACGCATGACTGGATTACAAAATTATCTGGAGATGAAAATTTCAATCAAAATTTTTTGGATAAAAATTCATTAGTTAAATCAGATAATTTGGCAGGTGAAGTAGTAAGTTCAATCGGAACAATGTTGCCTTCAATTGCTTTAGGAAATCCTAAATTAGCAACTACTTCTTTAGCTGCACAATCATATGGTGGTGGAGTAGAAGAAGCGTATAATGAAGGTGCTACTAGAGGTGAAGCAACAGCTTATGGATTAATGAGTTCTGCTGCTGAAATTGCTTCAGAATGGATAACAGGTGGTATTCCTGGAATAAAAAGCAGTGGTGGATTAGATAAATTAGTTGCAAGAGGATTAGGACAAGAAACTTTAGATGAGTTAAGTGGTTCATTAGCAAAAGAAATTTTAAAAGCAGGTTATAAGATGGCTGGAGAGGGATTAGAAGAAGCATTAACAGAAGCAATAAAACCTTATATTAAAAATGCAACTTATTCAGAAAATGAAACTATAAATTGGGAAGATGTAATAAATTCAGCAATAGTAGGAAGTATTACTGGTGGAATATTGGAAGCACCTTCGAATATTTATAATATAAAAACTGCGTATAATAACACTAAAAATACCTCTAATTCAGCAATTAATAGTCAAGATAATATAAATATACCAATAGACAATAATTATTCAACTAAAACACAAATAAATGAAAATTCTAGTATAAATTTACCACCAGTAAATAATTCAAATATTAACGTTGAAAATATTGAAAATAAAAATAATATAAATTATAATACAATTGAAGGTGATATGAATGACAAAAGAACAAGAATTGGCAATTCTGATGAAGATGGAAGAAATGTCAGACGAGGAATGGGAACTATACAGACAAACGAAGGAGTTTCGAACATTCTTCAAACAAGCAATGAAAGAAATAGTGGAAATCAAGAAAGAACTACAATCGAACAAGACTATGGAACAAAAACAGAAAGAAGAGAATATTTCGAACGAGTAAAAAATAATTTACCAAAAGTGCCAACACAGGAACAATTAAATCTTCAAAACGAAATAAAAGAACTTGGAATAGATTTAAAATATTTTGTAGGTGATGATAATGGTTCAATATTAGGCACAACAGATAATGGAACAATTTATCTTGATGTTAATAGTAAAAATTTATTAAATGAAGATAGCAATTTACAACAAAGATTTTATCATGAATTGTTTCATAATATTAAAAGAAACAAAGATTTAAATTTTACATCAGAAATAAATGATTTAAAACAATTTGTAATAGATAATGAAGGTGAAGCAATTAGTAGATATATAGAAAATAGGGGCTATAATAGTAGTCTTTTTTCTTCTTCAAATAAAATAAAATCAAAATTTGCTGAAGAAGTTTTGGCAGATTATTCAGCAAAACATTTAGCAGGTTATGATATCGATTATAATTTGTCACAAGAAACTGAATATCGATTAAATACTTTATTAGATGATGCTATAACTACAATGAAATTAAATGCAAAGAATGAATCTAGTAATAAAATAAATTTGCCAGATAAAGAATATTATGAACATAAAATAGATGAATTAAAATCAATAAATTATGATAGTTTATCAGTAGATGGTAAAAAATTATATGATGAAGAATTAAATAGATATGAATCTTTAATTGGTAACAAAACACAAGAAAAGATTAACTTACCCCCAGTAGAAAATAAACCTGTAACTGAAATTAATTCTAAAAAGTATGATTTAAATAAATTAACTATTGCTCAATTAATTAAAGATAAAAATCAGTCTCTTAGTAATTTAGATAATAAAATAGAACAAAAAACAAATGAATATAATCTAAAGAAAAATAAAGATACTAAAATTGCTAACAATATAAAGCAACAAATAGAAATGTTGAAAAATAGAAAAAATAATATAGAGATAGATTATAATAAAAGAATAGAAAATCTAAAATCTAAAAACAACAAGATATTAAGTGATGAACAATCAATAATAGAAAAAAATTCTAATAAAATAACTAGAAAAGATGTACAAGAAAGTTTATTAGAACAAATGGGTATCACTATAGAAGATTTATCACATGGAAATGATATAAACGCTGTAGATGCTTTTAGAACTGATCCCATTCGTTTAAATGAAAAAGTTTTCGGATATAAAGTTGGCCAAAAAATTAATGACGTTACAATAAATCCAACAAAATACAATGAAGCAGGAAAAACTAGATTTTTAAATAAAGAACGTGGAGAAATAAAAAGTCTTGGAATAAAAGCTCGTTCAAAAGAATCAGCAGCGGTTCAAAAGTATGGCGAAAAACAATATGTTTCTGATAAAGGAGATGTATATAAATATGGTGATTATGAATTAGCACAAGAATTTCCAAATGTAAAAATTCAAGAAAAAATAAAAAAAGCAGCACAGTTTATAAGGAATAAATATGATATATATATAGATCAAATTAATGATGTTCTAACAAAAATGGGATATAATCCGATACAAAAAAGACCTGACTATATGCGCCATTTCGAGGCATTAAATGATTTATTTAGTAGATATGGAATACCATTAAATCAAGCGATAATGAAGGATGAAGTACTACCAACAGATTTAAATGGAATAACTGATCAATTTAAACCTGGAAAGAACTGGTTTGCTAATGCAATGCATAGAACTGGTGTTAAAACTACATATGATGCTATAACAGGTATTGATGGTTATTTAGAGAGTGCAAGTAATTTGATATATCATACAGAAGATATACAAAGATATAGAACACTAGCTGACTATATAAGAACAACATATGGGGTAAAACATGGTTTAGATAATATTGACAAAATGACTGCAATAGATAAAGAACAAAGAATAAATGATGTAAAGTCTAATAAATTAAGTAAATATGCTAAGTGGTTAGATGAACAAGCGAACTCTTTAGCAGGTAAAAAAGGAACTGTAGATAGAGCACCAGAAAGAATGGTGAGTCGAAAAATTTATGCAATAATAGAAGCAGCTAAAAAACAAGTTGGTTCTAATATGACAGGATTTAATGTAAGAAGTGCTTTAACTAACTTTGCTTCATCTGTTCAAGCAGCTTCAAAAACTAATAAAATTGCATTTGTAAAAGGTACCATCTCTACACTACAAAATCTTGTACATAATGATGGCTTAATAAATAAATCTACATTTTTAACTAATAGATTTGGAAGTAATTCTTTATCACAAAAAACATGGCAAAAAATTAGTAATGCGGGTCAAATATTGATGAATGGAAGTGACTATTTTACTGCTAATCAAATATGGCGTAGTAAGTATTATGAAAATCTTCAAAAAGGTATGTCTGAAGATGCTGCTATAAAGCATGCTGATGATTTTTCAAGTAGGATAATGGGCGATAGAAGTAAAGGCTCAACTGCAGAAATATTTAATTCTAAAACATTAGGAGTGTTAACACAATTTCAACTTGAAGTTAATAATCAATGGTCATCATTAATTCATGACAATAAGATGGATATTCAAAGTGGTAATAAATCAGGAGCATCAGTTTTATTTCAATTAGGGCAATTAGCTGCGGCATCATATTTATTTAACAATATGATGAAATCTTTAACAGGATCAGCAGTTATGATAGATCCTATAGATATGCTTATGAAAATATTTAATCCTGATGATGACGATGATAAATCATTAGAAGAAAGATCTTTTGAAGTAATTGGCGATTTAGTGGATAACATACCTTTTGGAAATATATTTACTGGTGGTGGTCGTATTCCAGTCAGTGAAGCTTTTACAGGAGCATCTACATTTACTAAAAAGGTAACTAATCAAACTGATTCATATGGTAATGAAATAACATGGAAAGATGTAAAAGACGATATGATTGGTAGTGCTTTTTATTGGATATTACCAACAGGTTATGGACAATTAAGAAAAACATCAAAAGGATTATCTATGTATGATAAAGAATTACCTTTACCAGGATCATATACTAATTCTGGAAATTTAAGATTTACAGCAGATGAAAGTGTTGGAGGAAAAATAAAAGCTGCTTTATTTGGACAATATTCAAGTGAAGAAGCACAAAAATATATTGAGAGTGGTTATAAATCAATAAATAAAAATCGTATTAATGATATGAAAGAATTAAATATGACAAGCTCTGAATATAGAGATTATAGAACAAAGCTAAAAAATGCTTCACAAACTACAGATAAAAATGGATATATCAAGTATGAAGATGATAGTAAAAATACATATTGGTATGATAAAACTAATAAAGTAGTTTATGATAATGACTATAGTCAAGTCAATAAATCCATAACTTCATTAAATAAAGTTAGTTCAAAAGAAAGAGTATTTGAATATATTAATTCTTTAAATATTAGTGATCAAGAAAAATCAAAATTAATAAATACTGAATATGGTGGTGAAAAAACAGATTCATATGGAAATATAAAATATGTAAGTAATGATTATGTATACAATATAAATGGATTAAAAAAATATAAAAATAGTAGTGGTACAACATATTGGGTAAATACTAAAAATGGTAATGTATATAATAGCAGTGGAAAACTAGCAACTAATATAAAGACAAGTACTTTAACACCTGTAAAAGAAGAAAAAACTTATTGGTATAATGAAACAAACAATATTTTATATGACGCAAAATACAATAAAGTTGATATAAAAAAATTAGATTCATTAACAAAAGTAGAAACAAAAATAGACATGTCAGAATATGATAAATATGACTCATATGAAGAATATAACTATGCTACATCTAATCCAGAAAAATATGCTGTAATTAATCAAATAACAACATATGATAAATATAATACATATAAAGAAAAAATTGATTCTATTAAAGAACAATCAATGAATAAAAAAACTGATGTAATAAAATATGTTAATTCACTTAATTTAAGCATACCTCAAAAGGCAATACTTATTAAAACACAGTATTCATCATACGATAAATATGATAAACAGATAATTCAATATATCAATTCTCAGAAGTTATCAATAAATGAGAAAACAAAAATACTTCAAGAATTAGGATTTACTGTTAGAAATGGCAAGGTGATATCATGATAAATTATAAAGATAATAAAAGAGTATTAACTGCTGAAGAACTTCGACATATGTATAATTTAGATGATCTAAAAAAGGATAGAAAAGCTATTTCTATTCATTCTAATTCATTAACAAAAATAGAAGCAGAACAAGAAAATGTATTAAAAAGTATAATAATAAATTTAGGAGATTCTATCAATGACCAAAGTGAAATTGCACTTTGGTTTTTTGATGGAACACCAACTTTAAATAATGTTCCTGCTAGCGATTGGAATGATTATTCTGAACACTTAGGAGATTTTTATTACGATAAATCAACTGGTTTAGCTTATAAATTTATTTTTGATGGAGATTATTTATGGCAACAACAGAATGATAGTAGTTTAATACAGGCATTAGCATTAACTAATTCTGAATTGGATACTATAGATAACACAAGAAAAGTTTTCTTTTCTGTACCTAAACCTCCATACAGTAACGGCGATTGGTATATAGATTCTAATTATGATTTATATATATGTCAAATAAGTAAGTCAGAAGATGAAATCTATAATGAAAATGATTTTATAATAGCATCAAGATATACAGATGATACAAAAGCAAATGAAGTAGCTGGGAAATTAGTAATTGTATCAGGACAAGTAACAACTATAATTCAAAATCTTGATATTATATCTCAAACAATAGAAGATAATCGTTATTATGTAGATGAAAAAGGTGAAAAACATTTAATATCAACAAGTATGTCACAATTAGTTCAAACAGTAGATGGAATTAAGGGCGAAATAAGTGATATAGCAGATATAACAATCACTAGTGAAGGTAATGGTTCTATTACAGCAGAAAACATTAATGAAAGTGAACCTATATTTATTAAAGTTCATGCCACATCAAATGAAAATTATTCATTTCTTTATCCAGGAGAAAATTTGTATCCAGGAGCTAATACTTTTACAAGATCTAGAACATTATTATTTGAAAATTCTAATGGATATTCAACTTCATATGAAATACCAAATGATTTACTATATTTAGATGAAAATACTTACGACGAGTTTGTATTAGATTATGAAGAACAAAAATGTTATATAGTTCATCGAGTTGGAAGAAATGAAAATAATGAAAATTATAAATTAACAGCAGAAACTACAGAATATTTTGATTATCCTGAAATTACCCTTCAGGAAGGAAATTACACAATATCAACACCTTCTGGAGAAAACACTTATATTTATGTGAGATTAATGACTAAAAATATTTATACTTCGCAATTTGCTACACAAATAGAAATGAATGCAAAGATAGAAGCAAAAGCAAATGAGATAAATTTAGAAGTTAGTCAAAAAGTGGATAACAAAGATTTTACAAATGCTAAAATAACAGCTTTAATTAATGATGGAAAAAGTTCAGTAAAAATTAAAGCGGATAAAATTGATTTAGTTGGATATTTAACTGCAAAAAGTGCAGATAGTACTTATGCAAGTAAAAGTGGATTAAGTAGTGGTACAACTACTATCAATGGTGGATGTATAACAACAGGAACTATCGATGCATCAAAAGTAACAGTAAAGAATTTAAATGCTGATAATATTGTTTCTGGTACAATATCAGTAAATAGATTGGATAGTAAAGTTATAACTACAGATAATTTTTCAGCACAAACAATTAATGCTAATAAAATAACAACTGGAACAATAGATGCTTCTAAAGTAACTGTGAAAAATTTGAATGCTAGCAATATTATTTCTGGTACTTTAACTGCAGACAAAATTAGTGGTGGAACTATAAGTGCTAGTGCAATTAATTTAGGAAATGGTGTATGTAAGATTACTACTTCAGGACAATTAACTTGCTCAAATATTAAAGCAACTGGTGGAACTATTGCAGGTTTAACAATAAATGAGGAAGCTATTTTCAATGGTAAAGGAATTGGAACAGCAGGTTCTTGCGGTATGTCATATAACATTGATGGATGGGCTTTTTGGGCTGGAAATGGTGCTTATCGAGTTACCCAAGCAGGAAAAGTTATTTGTAGTGATATAGAAGCAACTGGTGGTACAGTAGGTGGTTTTACATTAGGAACTTTATCATTAACAGGTTCAACATATAAAGGCACAATGAAAATTCAAAGGGGAACAAGTGCGTGTGTAGATTTACCAGCAAATGGTGGTAGATTGATGCTAGGATCAAGCAATAGCAATGGAGTAGCATTAACTACAGCAAATAAATTAGTTATATCTGATGTATATAGTCATACCGATCCAGGTGATAGTAATGCGACAATAGGAATTAGAGCACTCAATGGACAAGTTAGAATTGCATCTAACTATGGTATTTCATTTTCAACACCATCATTAAATATAAATGGTTACACAGGACAAACAGGCCAAATATCTGTTATAGGCCAAAGTTCTAGTGGACAATATGAATATTATGTTGCATTTTTTAGAGGAATTTTAGTTGGTACAAGTAGAAATCCATTTAATACATCAGTGTTTCCATGGTTAATATAGAAAGAAGGAATTAATATGTCAATAGACTTAAAAATGGAATTAGCAAAACAAGAATACGTAGATGCTATAAATAAAATAAATGAAAAGCATGAGTTACCAATATCAATAATAGAAATAATTTTAAATGGTATTTGTAATGAAGTACATAATATGAAAATAACACAAATTCAACAAGAATTAGCAAAACAAGAAAAAAAGAATAAAAAGGATGGTGATAAGTAATGGCTTATAATCCAAAAACATGGAAAGATGACGAAATAGGACAAACACCTATTAAAGCATCAGATCTTAATCATATGGAACAAGGAATAGCAAATGCAGTAGAAAAGAATACTGACGCTGTAGTTACTAATGTTGTTAGTAAAAATTTAGCAAATATAGAAGATGTAAAAGTTGCTGGTATAAACCCAATCAGTAGAACAATTTATAATGTTAAACCTAATACAAAATATACATTTTCTTTAAAAAAATCAAGAATAAGTGGTGTAACAATTAGTTCAACGATGATTTGGGGAATATATAGAATATTTTGTTTTGATAATACAGGAACACAATTATCATATCAAAACGGTACAACAGTAACATTAGGTTCAAATGCTTCAGCAAAATATAATATAAAATTTACAACACCAGCTAATACAAGTTATGTTGTAGTAAGACTAGATAATAACAATGGTGATACAAATGTAAATACATTAGTTTCTGAAATTCAACTAGAAGAAGGAGAAGTAGCATCAGATTTTACAACACATTTAAATTTACAAGAAACAGATAATAATGTATCTAATTTAATGAAAAAAATTGCTTTTGAAAAGACGACTTGGGGTAATGGTTTACAAAATACAGGAATAAATGTTAATGCTGGTGCTGGTGGTAAAACTTATTTAATATGTTATAGTACACACTCTTCCACAGGTGATGCAACTGTATCATATATTGGAATGTTACGTTGTGGTTATAGTGATAATAAGTATTCTATAACACAAATTATTAAATCAGGTGATGGTGCATTACTTGTCAATTTTAGTGTTAATTCAAATGGTAATTTACAATTTCAAAATAGTTCACAAAATGGTGCATCAAAAGTATCAATATATGCTTTAACATAAGGTAAAAATATGGATGAAAAATATATAGAAAAAATAGCAGAAATAGATTCTAGATCTAAATCAAATACGCACAGACTTGATGAACAAGATATAAAAATAACAAATCTCGAAAAAACTTATTCGATAATGGAAAAAATGGATTATAGAATGGGTAAAGTTGAATCGGCAGTAGAAAAAATTGACCAAAAACTCGATTGTAAAGTAAGTGAAGATGCTAAAGTAAAAAGTAATAAATGGGACAAACTAATTGATTATATATTCTATTCAGTTCTAGCTATAATATTAGGACTGATATATACAAAATTAGGATTAAAATAGAAGGAAGGTAAGATATAATGATTAATGATTTAATGACAGTATTATACATGCTAATCTTGTTAGCTATAGTATTTATAACAAATACAACATTAGGTGTAATAATAGCAAACAAGAAAGCAGAATTTAATTTAAAGAAATTTTTAAGTGGTATAGGTAAAGGTATTGTAATAGCAATTTGCATGCTACTATTTTGTATCACCTTAGAGCTTATACCAAGTGTTTTAGGACAAGTAGGTATAGCAATACAAGACGAACTAATAACAGTTGTAGAAGTCGTTCTAATGACTTTTACAGCATATAAAAAATATGCACTAGATTGCATAGATAAATTTAAAACTATTTTAGGTGTAGAGGAGAGTGAATAATATGAGATTTAATAGTGCTCATGAGTTCTTACTTTATGTTGATGGTAAATCAATGTGGGGTGGAGAATGTGTACAATTATTTAATGGATTTATGAAAGAACTTTATGGAAGTGAAAATCAAATTTTTTGTACTGCTTCAGGATATGCTAAAGATATTTGGAATCAAAGAAAAACAAATGGTGTATTGAAATTCTTTGACGAAGTGCCAGTTAATAAAATGGTAGATGGCGACTGGGTAATTTATGATAATTGTAAATATGCCCCATATTCACATATTGGAATGTTTAGAAAAGATAATGCTAATGGTACCTTTGTATGTTTACAACAAAACGATTATAGACATCCAAAATCAACAGCTCAAGATAACAATACTTACGATGGAATAATGGGAGCATTAAGATTAAAGGACTGGCATAAAGAAGAAAAAGAAAACAACATTAAATATCTTAATTTAAATTCAGAGGCAGACACTTGGAGAGTATATGCTATGGATGTAGTTCCTGTGAAAGGTAATGAATGCAAAATATTATATCCATCAAGATTTAATGGCTTATCTTACACAATTAAAGGATATACTCAACCTAATGTAGCAATCATAGAAACTCGTGATTATGGAAAGGTTCAAATTTACATTGGACAAGATGTATCTAATATGTTTAGTATAACTGATAGTCCTATCTATGGATTAGTAAAATAAAAAATACTTATTATACTATTTTTCGACAAATATCTACAATAATTAATGTTAATATATGACTCCACAAGGGGGAATTAAAAAATGAAAAAAAAGAAAATAATTGTAGAATTTGTAATTGTAACTATAGTATACATAATAATTAATATAATAACATAAATACCTAATCAATTTTGGCTAGGTATTTTTTTGTTAGCTAAATTATAATATTTTTCACAATAACTATAGAAATCATTTTCTATTTTTGCTAATAAATTCTTTAATTCAGTATCATTTGTTTTATAATAATTGTATTCTATTTCTTTAATTAATTCTTCAAATTTTTTTAATATATTGTTTCTATAATCCTCAAGAATATCATCATTCATTATAATCACCATTTCTATTATGGCTTTTTAATATAATTTGTACTCATCATATTTAATTTTTTTATTATTTCTTTAAAATGATCTTTAGAAAGTAATTCAAGCAACGTGTTATTTTTTAGATAGATAATTAATTCCTTTTTATCAATATTTTGTATTTTTTTAATATTTACAATACAAGAGCGATGAGAACAAACAAAATATCCAGGAAGTGTCTCTAAAAATGATTTAATAGTTCTATTACCACATGAAACTTTAAAATTATTGGTTACTATATATGTAACTCTATTATAAGTATAAATATATAATATATCTTCAATATCAATATAGTAATTCGTATTAAGAGTTTCTATAGATATAAAATGTTCGAAATCTATTTCATTTATTGCTAATAATAATGTTTCTTTAAGTTCTTTTTGATAATCATCACTTTTATTTATATATCTTAAATATCCAATCATACTTTTTAAAATTGGTGATGTATATTCTTCATAATAAGAAGTTATAAATATAATTAGACCATTCTTATCATGTTTTCTTATTTCTCTTGCAATTGTTATTCCTGAGTTAGAAGGTGTTTCAATATCTAATATGTATATACTATTATGTAAATTTTGTTTAATTGTTCTTTTAAAATCATTGTCATAATCAAAAAAAGCATATTTATTTATACTTATTCTTAAAATATCAGCAATTTCATCAACTATTTTTTGATATACATTGTTGAAATATGAATTATCTTCAACTATAACAAAATCTATCATACGACATACAACCCACTTCTATTATATATAAATGTATCATAGAGAGGTTATAAAGTACAATATTTTTTTAATTGGTAAATATTGGTAAAAAAAGTATTGATTAAAACTCCCGAAAAACTCCTAAAGAAGTAAAAAATAAAAAAATAATATAAAAAAAGTACATTTTTATCAAAAAAATATTGTATTAAAATTAAAATTATGGTAAGATTATATTGGCTCAGGAACTCCTGGGACACCATTTTTATTTGCGAGTGTGGCGAAATTGGCAGACGCGCTAGACTTAGGATCTAGTGTCTTACGACATGGGGGTTCAAGTCCCTTCACTCGCACCATTGACGAATCTGTTCGAACTATTCGAACTTTGATATATAGAATCAATCATTTCTGATTGATTTTTTCGTTTTATAAGAAAAAATCATAGAAAGGTGGAATCTATGATTAAGTTTATTAAAAAAGAGTTAGAGATTGAATAATCTTTAAAACAAGGAGATAAATACAAAATATTTAACTTTATTGAAAAAGTTGAGAAAACAAATAATGAATATCAAAATATACAAGAATTATCTATAACATTAACTAATATCGATGAAGAACTTAAATATAATCGCAAACAAATTAATATACTAACTTAAAATAATAATAGTTTAGAATTGAGATTAAAAACACTTGATACTAAAGTAAAGAAAAAAGATGAAAAAATAAATGAATTAAAAAAAGAAAATAATGTGTTAGAAACTTCATTAGAAAATTTACAAAGACTATTTGATAAACTTATAAAATTTTTGAAAGATAGAATGTTTAATTAAAAAGAAAAAGATAAGTATTATGGCTTTTCAGTTGACTTATATACTCATGTAATTATAAATGATAAGAAAATTAAAGATATAAAAGATAAATATGATAATGTAATAGAAAGAAACTCTAGAAAAAGATATAATGATTTTGAATTATAAGTTACTATATGAAATAATATGATTTTAGTGTATAATTATAGATGAATGAGATGTTGTTTAAAAATGGGCAGTAATGATTTTGGATTATCATAGAGTGTAAAAAGTGATTTAAAAAATTTGATAGATTTATAAAAACATAGTAACCATTATTAATGGTATAAGGAGTGGTATAATGTATACAAAAGAAGAAGATATAATACATTTTGTTTTTAAAGCGTTTAATGGATTAAAGAGAAAAAAAGAAAATATAGACTTATCATTTCACAGTATTATGGTTGGAAACATGTTAAAAAACGTGGGTTGTGATGAAACAACTGTATATATTGGTTATTTACATGACATTATTGAAGATACTGAATATAATTATGATGATTTGCTAAATAGATATGGACAAGAAATTGCAAATGGAGTTTTGCAATTAAGTGAAGATCAAAATATTTCTAATTATATAGAGAGAAAAACAAAGTTTATTGAAAGCTTGAAAAATGTTAGTAATAATATTTTGATAGTAGAAATTGCAGATAAGTTGCAAAATTTAATTTCAGACTATGATATGTATTTAAAATTAGGTAAAAAATCACTTATTACAGAATGCAACAGTTATGAAGAATTAAAATGGTTTCATTTAGAATTGCAAAAATTATTTAATGCAAGAATGGAAAACAATAAATTATTAGATAGATTTAATGAAATAGTAAATATTTATTTTATGTGACTAATTAGTGATTTTGTCATATAGACATTTTTACTAATTTTTTTATTGATAATTAGTAATTTTGTCTTATTCTAATTTATGTCGTTTGACATAGAT
>CAKOWF010000007.1 GCA_934122215.1 uncultured Bacilli bacterium
CGGTATTGATGTAATTGGTAGCATAAGTGCCTTCCAAGCATTTTGTATCAGTTCAAATCTGATATACCGGTCCATATTGGGAAGTAATTCAATTTGGTAGAAGCCTTGATTTGGATTCAAGAGGTTGCAGGTTCGAATCCTGTCTTCCCAACCATTTGTACATTTACTCAAGTTGGTGAAGAGGAGAGTTTGCTAAACTCTTAGAACATTTATGTGTTGCAGAGGTTCGAGTCCTCTAATGTACGCCATTAATATACAAACTGACCTATCAGTTTATATAAATTTGCTTATTGTAGAGAGCACAAATCTACAACACTCAATTGATGAGACGAGACATCCATAAAAACGTAAGAGTGGGAAAGGTATAGAAATGAAAGAAGAAATCGAAAAAGTATTAAGTGATGAAACACTTACAACTAATGAAGAAAGAGTTGATGCTATTGCAAAAAGCTTAGCAACATTAATGATTCCAAAAGATAAATACAATGATTTAAATACTAAGTATAAAGCAGTAGAAAGTAATTATACTACTTTATCAACTGAATATGATGATTTCAAAAAATCAAAAATGACTGACGATGAAAAAAGAGAAGCAGAGTTAAAACAATTAGAAGTAGATAAGAAAGCAAATGCACTTAAAACAAGTGAATTAGCAGTAAAAGGTTTATTCTTGGACAATGGGATTAAAATCACTGATGAAGATACTGAATTAAAAGAAACTTTACAAAATATTATAAGTGAAGATTGCGATAAATCAGTAAAATTAGCAAATAATTTTATTACATTATTAAATAAAACAAAAGAACAAACTAAAAATGAAACTACTACAAAATTGTTAAACGACACACCAAAACCAGTAGGTGGTACTAAAGGTGCTAATCCTGTGGATAAGGTGGCAGAATTACAAAAAGAACTTGAACAAGCAATAAAGGATAAGGACTTTTTGAAACAAACTGAATTAACTACTCAAATTTTCAAAGCAGAACAAGAAAAAAAGTTAAATAAGTAACGTGTAGTACTCGTTTAGAAAAAGGGAATAGAAATTTTAAACGAGGTGAAGAAAAATGACAGGTGCTGAAACAGTACAAAGCTTTAGTTGTCCTAACTATTCAGGTTTATTATACAACAAAGCAAACACAAAAACTCCATTTTTAAATATGATAAGTGGAAGAGTTAAATATACAAATTCAGTAGAATTCGTATGTGGACAATATTATACAAGTGAAGAAGGAGCAATACCAGAAATAAGTGAAACAGCTTCATTAACAGCTCCAACTGCAACATTTGTAACAAGAAGTCAAATGAGTAATGTTACTCAAATATTTATGGAATCAGTTGCAATTTCATATGCTAAACAATCAAATATGGCAACATTAAGTGGTGTTAACATAGCAGGTCAAACAGCTAATCCACAAGATGAATTATCTTTCCAAGTTGCAAGAAAGATGGAAAAAATCAAAAGAAGTATTGAAAAAACATTTATTCAAGGTACTTATAATAAAGCAACAACTGACGCAACAGTTAATAAAACAAGAGGTATGGTAGCAGCAATCACTACTAATGTAATTAGTGCTGAAAGTGGCAAAGGCGATAGTAAAGTTAATGCTCCATTAGATATGTGGTTAGTTAATGATTTAGTTCAAAAAATTAGCGACAATGGTGGAGATATTTCTAACATAGTACTATTAATGAATTCAGTTAATTTATTACAATTACATGGTGATGCTATTGAAATGAAAATGCCTGTTGGAGATCCTTATATGAGTGCTTATGGAATTCAAATAAGAGATTTAATATTACCAGTTGGAACAGTAGTTCATTTAGCAATAGGTGAATTTATACCAGCAGGAACAGTATTAGCAATTAATCCATCAGTAATAGGACCAGTTGAACAACCAGTTCCAGGCAAGGGTAACTTCTTCTTAGAAGAATTAGCAAAAACAGGAGCAGGAACTAAATATCAAATCTTTGGACAAATCGGATTAGACCACGGTCCAGAATGGTTCCACGGAAAAATCACTGGATTAAATACAACATTTACTAAACCATCTAAAGAAGTAAAAGTTAATGTAACTAATACTACAACAAATCCAGTTAATACAAAAGCAGTTACTGCCTAATATAACTTTTTAAGTAAGGAAGTGTATTTATGAGTGAAGAAGAACAATTAAAGAAAATGCGACTAGAAATCTTAGGCGATGTAGCCAATGACACAAAAGATGAAGTGTTTAAACTAAAACTAGATGATGCAGAAATTGTAGCTCTAAATACACTTTATCCTTATGATTTAACAAAAACAGCAATAGATGCTAAAAATAACAAACGATTAGCAAATTGGCAAACAAGATGTGCTATTGAACTATATAAAGCTATGGAAAGAGTTGGATATCAATCTTATAGTGAAAATGGATTGTCAGTTCAATTTTTAACATCGTTATTATCAAGTGATTTATTAGGAGAATTAGTCCCAAAGGCAGGTATTCCTAAATGATAAGTGTGAAAGCTAATCCTAAAGATTGGGTTAAAGATGTTTATATAGCAAGTAAAGTTGGAACACAACTAGATATTGAAGGTAATGAAATTAATGTATATGAAAAGCCAAATAGTGAACCATATAAATTTAATTATCAACCAGTTAATACCGATGCCGATATTGCAGAGTTTGGAGAAAAAGCAAGCATTATGAAAAAAGCAGTTATTCCTATATCATATCAAGGCCATTTTAAAGAATTTGATGTAGCTTATCTTGATGGTGTTACACCAGAAGGAGAAGAAGAACATGGAGATAATGCTAACTATAGGTTGTTACCACCAAGAGATGGTAATTCAGTTATAATTATATATTTTGAAAAACTTACAGGAAAGTAGGTGTAATTATGTACAAATTTACAAACGGAATAGTAGTTTTTGATGAAAAAACAAGAGATGAATTTATTAAAGCAGGTTATAGACTTATTAAAGAAGAAAAAATAGAAGAGGTCAATTTAGAAGATGAAAACACTTCTAACGATGGAACTATCGAAGAAAAGCCTAGAGGAAGCAAAAAAGTTTCTAAATAAATATCAAGAAGCCTATTCAAAAGGTATTGATAATGCTGTTAAATATGCCACAGAAATGATGTATAACAAAGTATTAGAGTATTGCTATGCAAATGGTATTTCTAATCATACAAGCCAAATACAGTGGCAATATGATGATAATACAAAGACTGGTAGAGTATGGACTAATGATATGGTAATCATCTTTAACGAAATGGGTACAGGTATTGTAGGTTCTAATAATCCACATCCTAATCCAGATGGACCTTTTAAATCATGGAAATATGATGTTAATGAACATGGTGAAAAAGGTTGGAAGTATCCTAAAGAAGATGGAACTTATGGTTGGACTAAAGGTTTACCAAGTAGGCATATGTTCTATAGTGCATTTCAAGATATTAAAGATGAAATAGGAAATATAGTTGACATTGAAATAAGAAAGACAGTAGGTGATTTATATTGATAGTTGAAAATATATTTGAAAACAAAATCTTTCCAGAATTAAAAAAATATGTTGAAGAAAAGTCAATATATAAACCAACAGTTACAAAAGCAATGCCACAACAAAGCAAAGTATTTCCTATAGTACCAGTTAAATTACTTCCAGTAACTAATAAATATAATAATTTAAGTTACGGAGAAGAAACTTATACATTTGGTATTGAAATAAATGTTTATTCAATGGTAAGTGGAAAAACATCAAAAAGAACTATTTGTAATGAAGTTACTGAACAAGTAGTTGATTATTTTAAAAACAATTATCATGTAACCATTAAAACAGAATTAGATGCATTAAATACTGATTCTAATGTACATAGAAATATAGTTAAAATAACTGGAAAATTAGATACAAAATATGGATTAGATAATTTAGTTATTTATCCTAATTAAAATGATTGTAGGGTGTAAATTTTCTTCTTGCACCACACTTATTTTAAATAAGTCCAAGTAGGTTTATCCGAAAGTGTATATGTAGGACTGGGAGACTACACAATCATAAATAAATGTAGCACTTCAAATTGTAAGGGAAATTACAATGAGAGGTGAATAAATAATGTTAGACTTAGGTATTGAAATCAGAATAAAAGGAACTTCTGATGCAAAATTCCCAAAAGAAAAATTAGTAGCAGTTAAAGGTGCTCCAGCAACTGGACAAGCAGGTGGAACAGTTGAAACAACAACTTCAAGTGATCTAGTAAAAGTATATATTCCAGATAGACCTGATACTGGAAATATGGATTACACTTATAACTACAGTGAAGAAAACGTAACTGCTGTAAAAACAGTATGTGATAACACAGCAAAAGATATTTTAATTAAATATCCAGATGGAACAGGTGCTTTATATACAGGTATTTGTCAAACATGGAAAAATGAGGTATCAGTTGGTGGAATAATTGAATGTACATTACATACAGTTCCAAGTACACAAATTGTTGATAAGTCATCAACAGAAGTTACTGCATTGATAGCAACTGAATAATTAAAGAAAGTAGGGAAAAACAATGAGAAAATTAAAATTAAAAATAAATGATAAAGATTATACTTTAGAAATGACTAGAGACAGTATTAAATGGCTAGAAGCTATGGGATTTAGCATTGAAGAATTTGATAGAAAGCCAATTACATTTTATGACATAATTTGGACAAGTTTATTTCTAGCAAATCATAAAGAGGTTAATTCAAATTTAGCAATGAAATTAATGGATGCCTATCAAAAAGAAGGTAAAAATCCATCTAAAGTAGTTAAATTTGCTATTGAAGAATATCAATCTTTTATGAATGCCCTAGCCGATATAGACTCGAAGGAGAACGACGAGGAACTAGAGATAATCGAAGCATAGATAACGATATAGAAGAAGAAAAAGGCAAAAAATATAAGAACTTAACAGATTGGTTTTATGATTTGTTGCCTATGGCGATAACATACGGTATGTCTGTGAAAGAGTTTTGGGAAGATAGCCCTAACTTATTCTGGGCGTACCGTTTTTCTTACTTTACAAAAATAAAGACAGAACAAGAAATATTTAACAATAATGCATGGCTACAAGGAGCATATTTTCATGAAGCAGTAACAGTTGCCTTATGTAATGCTTTTAGTAAACAAAAAGTTAAATATTCTGAAAAACCATACGGCTTTGAAGAAAGGGCAGAAATTACAGAGGAACAAAAGAAAAAACAAATAGAAATGAATGTTGCGGACATGAAAGCAAGAATAGCTCAAGTAAATGCAATAAGAAAAAATAGCACTACCATAAAGGGAATAACCGAAAAGGTAGGTGAAAAAATAAATGGATAATTCACAAACATTAGAATTACAAATTAAATCGAAAGCACAAGAAGCAAAGGCAAGTGTTGAAAGTCTAGTAAAGAGTTTAACTAATGTAGAAAATATATTAACAAATATATATTTAGAAATGGGAAGCATAGAAAAGAAAGTCGATTCTAGTATTAATAAGACAACTACAACAGCAGCAAAAAAAGTTAATCAATTAAAACAATCAACAGATAAAGCAACTAGTAGTGCTGATAAACTTGGAAATGCTTTTAAAAAAGTTTTTACATTCGCAGGCGTTAAAAGATTAACAACAACTGCATTAGGTTGGATGAATGAAGCAGTCGATTATACAGAACAGTTAAACTTATTTAATGTTGTGTTTGATAATACTGAAAAAAATGGAAAAAAGATGTTTTCTGAATTAGGAAAGTCTGCTTTACAATTTCAATACAAATTAAATGAAGCATTTGGAACTAATAAAACACAAACTTTATATATGCAAGGTATATTTGAATCAATGGGTGAAACTGTTGGTATAAAAGATAACTATTCAGCAATAATGTCTGAAACAATGACTAAATTAACTTATGATTTAGCATCTTTATATAATAAAACAGAAAGTGCAACTGCAGAGGCAATTAGAGCAGGTGTATACGCCGGCCAAACAAAGCCTTTGAGAAGTTATGGAATTGATGTTACTCAGTCTAGTTTACAGCCTATTGTAAAAGAACTAGGCATAACAGATAAAAATGGTGATGTTAAATCTGTGAAAAATATGTCCCAAGCAGAGAAAGAAATACTTAGATATATAGCGACATTGAAACAAGCAAAAATAGCAATGGGTGACCTTGCTAATACTATTGAATCACCAAGTAACCAATTAAAAGTGTTTAGACAACAATTAGTAGAAACAAAAGTAGCATTTTCAAGTTTATTTATTGGTGCATTATCTAATGCATTACCATATGCAAATGCATTTTTAATGGTAATTAAAGAAATATCAAAAGCAATAGCAACTATGTTTGGCATTGAACTTAAAGATTACAATGCTGGAATAGCAAGTCAAGAAGGCATATATGATGGAATTGCTGATAGTGCAGATGATGCAAGTGATGCAGTAAAAAAACTAAAAAGACAAACATTAGGTTTTGATGAAATTCACAATATAAACGAAAACAAAGACAGCGGTTCATCTGCAAATGGCGGAATAGATCAACGATTGTTAGATGCTATACAGGGATATGACAATGGTATGGATAAAGTAAGAATGAAAGCCACGCAGATAAGAGATAAAATAATGGAATGGTTAGGTTTTACTAAAGAAATAGATCCATTAACAGGTGAAGTATCATTTAAATTAGGAGAAGGATATACAAGATTAGAAAAAATATTAGATTTGTTAAAATTTATTGGTATAACAATGGCAGGATGGAAAATTAGTAAATCAGTTCTTGGCTTTGTTGATAATTTTTCTAAGTCTAGTTTTGGAAAAAACTTTAAAAAAATGGCAGGATTAACAATATTATTTACTAGCCTTGTTTATAATATTGATGCGATATCTAAACAATTAAATGAGGGGCCAAATTTAAAAAATAATATTACTGGTATAACAAGTGCAACAGGATTAGGTATTGGAACTTATTTGATGACAAAAAATGTTAAATTAGCATTAATTGTTACTTCAATCGATTTAGTATTCCAAGCAGGTGCTTCTATAAATAAATTATGGGATGAAATGAAACCATTAATTGAAGAAAATGGTGGATTATGGGAAACTTGGAAAGACGGTGCAGTAATAGCAATTGAAGGAATAGGTGATGGCTTAACAAATTTAAAAGATAATATTGATAAAAAAATAGATGAATTTGGTAAATCGCTACTTCGTAATGAAAAAGATTGGGGTACTTGGAAAGAAGAAATAGGCATATTATGGGACATATTTACTTTCGACTTTAAAGGAATGAATGATACTCTAATAGAAAATTTAGGAGAATTAAAAGATGAAATAGATAAAAATGGTGGAGCATGGGAAAATTGGAAACAGGGAGTAAATGTAATTTGGACGGATACCAAAAATTGGTTTAAAGAGAAATGGAATGAATCATCATTTGGTAAATTAAATAAAGCTATTGAAGAAAATGGTGGAGCATGGGAAAATTGGAAACAGGGAGTAACCCGAATTTTCGATGATATAAAAAATTTTGTTCAAAGATTAATAAATAAATTTAAAGAATTAGTGGATATGCCTGGAAAACTAGTTAAAGAACTTTCTTATAATTCCGCAACTGGTAAAACAGGTTTGGCAGGAGCATGGGAAAATTGGAAACAGGGATGGAATTATATTTTCGGAAAAGCAAATGGTGGAGTTTATTCTAATGGCACATGGAAAGATATACCTCAATATGAAAATGGTGGTGCTCCAAGTCATGGAAGTTTAGTTTTTGCTGGAGAAAATGGTCCAGAGATACTAGGAAATGCAAATGGTAAAACAGAAATATTAAATAAATCACAAATAGCTAGTTCTATATATAGTGCTGTTTATAGTGCAATGAGCCAATTCAGTGGTGGAGGAGTTGCTGAAATAAATGTTCATGCTGATAAAGGTGTAATCGTTGAAACTGCAATAAATGGAATACAACAACATGTTAATCAAACTGGTGATTTACCATTTACAATTCCTGCATATTAAAAAAACACCTATAAAAGTGTTTAAAACAATATAGCAAATGCAATTATTATTAATAATATGGCAATGAATATTTCAATTTGACGATTATCTCTTCCTGTTTTTGTTGGAACTTTCTTACAATAAGGGCATATTTTAGCGCCAATATTGATTTCTTGTTTACACCAATAACATATTTGCTTTTTTTGGTCATTGTTATTAAATATTATACTTTTTTCTTCTTCCATTTTTGTTTTTTTATTGTTATCTCTAACTACTAAATAAATAACAAAAGAAACAATACCAATGATTGCAAAAATAAATAATACATCATTAAAATTTTGTATCACAATATTTTCCTTCCTCTCTAGTATTATTATACAATAAAAAAATATAAAAGTGTAGCACTTTCTTTCAAAGGGAAATTGAAAGATGGTGAAATTATGATTAAAGAATTTACCGCAAATGGCTATAAATATGTATTAGCAGGTCCAGTACTAGTAGTATCAAAAGTTAAATTAAATGGTGTAGATATATCTAAATATTTATCAAACAATACAAAAATATCATGGTATGATGTTTCTAAAAATAGTGGACGTGATGTTACAAATGCAGATGGTACTATGGTACTTAATGTAATAAACACTAAATGGAGGATTGATTTAGTAAGTAGACCACTTACAGAAGATGAAGTTGTAGATTTCTATGCTGAAATAATTAAAGCACCAACATTAAGTGTAGATTTTTTAAATCCATTTACTAAACAATGGCAAAATATAACTTGTTACCGTGGAGATAGAGCAGCACAAGCAATGCTTCCATATATAACACCAGATGGAATTGTAGAATTATATAATCCTGCCTCACAAGCAGTAATAGAACTGTAGGTGGATTATGGTAAGTACAAATTTTATAAATGAATGTAAAAATAGAGCAAATGCTAATCGTTTAGGTCAAATAGTAGTAAATGGTGTAGATACACCAATATCACAATCAAATAATTTACAAAGTTTTGAAATAGATAGTGGTTGTTATGTTGATGGTAACATTATTGGTTCAGTATATGCAAAGTGTCTAAAAGCTAATTTTATAGCAGGCCAAAATAATTTATCGGATAAATCTATTCAAACTCAAATTGGTGTGAAATATGCTGATTTAAGCAGTGAATATATAAATACGGGTAAATATATTGTCGAACATCCAAATAACGAAATAACAACACAATATAGTCAAATAACGGCATATGATAGTCTTTATACTAGTTTAGATAGCAAATATATATGTAATATTGATTATTCTACTGGTAATAAGACTTTATCAGATCTTTATATAGATGTATGTAATCAATTAGGATTAATACCTGTAACAACAACATTTATTAACAGTACAATTCCTATTACTGCTAATCCGTTTACAAATGGAGAGAAAAATAGAACAGTATTACAAACTATTGCTAAAATATCTTGTTCTTTTATCGACATAGATGTTGATACAGATGAAATTGATTTATGTTGGCTAAGTCAAAATGAGGAACCTGATTATATTTTCTATAAAAATGATTATAGCAGTGTTGAAGGCGGACAAGTTGTATGTGGGCCTATCAATTGCTTAATAATTAAAAATAGTCAAGTGGATGATGAAAATGTAACTATCAAAGATGATGAAAGTATTGAGGGAAATGGTGAACATTCAATAATTATTAGTGAAGATTACATATTGCATAATGCTGAATTAAGACAGCAAGCTATTAATTCTATTTGGAATAGAGTTAAAGGTATGAAATATGTAGATTGTAAATTAACTACATATTATGGGAAACCTTTTCTAAAACTTGGAAACAGAATAAGAATTTATATAAGTGATACGGAATATTTTGATACTTATGTATTGAAACATAATTTTACTTATGATGGTTCTTTTACAAGTGTTATTGAAAGCCCAGCTTTAACAAAACAAGAAATTAAAACAAAGCAGGATATTTCACTAGGACAAAAATTATCAAATACTCAAATAGATTTAAACAAACAAAAAAAGAAAATAACTGCTTTAGTAGAGGAAACATCAGAACAAAATAAAAAAATAACACAATTATCTTTATCTTTAGATGGAATTAAGGGCGAAATAAGTGATATAGCAGATATAACAATAACTTCTGAAGGTAATGGTTCTATTACAGCAGAAAATATTAATGAAAGTGAACCTATATTTATTAAAGTTCATGCCACATCAAATGAAAATTATTCATTTCTTTATCCAGGAGAAAATTTATATCCAGGAGCTAATACTTTTACAAAATCTAGAACATTATTATTTAAAAATTCTAATGGATATTCAACTTCATATGAAATACCAAATGATTTACTATATTTAGATGAAAATACTTATGACGAGTTTGTATTAGATTATGAAGAACAAAAATGTTATATAGTTCATCGAGTTGGAATAAATGAAAATAATGAAAATTATAAATTAACAGCAGAAACCACAGAATATTTTGATTATCCTGAAATTACCCTTCAGGAAGGAGATTATACAATATCAACACCTTCTGGAGAAAACACTTATATTTATGTAAGATTAATGACTAAAAATATTTATACTTCGCAATTTGCTACTCAAATAGAAATGAACGCAAAGATAGAAGCAAAAGCAAATAAGATAAATTTAGAAGTTAGTCAAAAAGTAGATAATAAGGATTATACAAATGCTAAAATAACAGCTTTAATAAATGATGGAAAAAGTTCAGTAAAAATTAAAGCGGATAAAATTGATTTAGCAGGTTATGTAACTGTAAAAAGTGCTAATAGCACTTATGCAAGTAAAAGTGGATTAAGTGGTGGTACAACTACTATAAATGGTGGGTGTATAACAACTGGAACAATTGATGCATCAAAAGTAACAGTAAAGAATTTAAATGCTGATAATATTACTTCAGGTACAATATCAGTAAATAGATTGGATAGTAAGGTTATAACTACAGATAATTTTTCAGCACAAACAATTAATGCTAATAAAATAACAACTGGAACGATAGATGCTTCTAAAGTAACTGTGAAAAATTTGAATGCTGATAATATTACTTCAGGTACTTTAACTGCAGACAAAATTAGTGGTGGAACTATAAGCGCATCTACTATTAATTTAGGAAATGGTGTATGTAAGATTACTACTTCAGGACAGTTAACTTGTTCAAATATTAAAGCGACTGGTGGAACTATTGCAGGTTTAACAATAAATGAGGAAGCTATTTTCAATGGTAAAGGCATTGGAACAGCAGGCTCTTGCGGTATGTCATATAACATTGATGGATGGGCTTTTTGGGCTGGAAATGGGGCATATCGTGTAACTCACGAAGGAAAAGTTATTTGCTCAAATATTGAAGTATCTGGTGGAAGTATTAACATCCAAAGAGGTAATTATTATTTTAATATGGGATTAGCGACATCCAATCCAAGCTGTAGTGGTTTGAATGTTGGATATTATGGTATTAAAGCAAATTCCAATATAACTGCTACAGGATTCGCAATCACTGACAGTGATACAGGTAAAAGTTATTCAATAGGAATAAGAGATTATAATGGGCATGTTCATTATTTGACTTTTACAGGCGGAATTTTAACTGCTTGGGAGTATGTATAGAAAGAAGGAATTAATATGTCAATAGACTTAAAAATGGAATTAGCAAAACAAGAATATGTAGATGCTATAAATAAAATAAATGAAAAGTATGAGTTACCAATATCAATAATAGAAATAATTTTAAATGGTATTTGTAATGAAGTACATAATATGAAAATAATACAAATTCAACAAGAACAGCAAGAATTAGCAAAGCAAGAAAAAAAGAATAAAAAGGATGGTGATAAGTAATGGCTTATAATCCAAAAGCTTGGAAAAATGACAAATCAGGAAAAACACCTATTGATGCGGATGATCTTAATCGTATGGAAAAAGGAATAGAGAATGCTTTAGAAAGAGTTTTTTCAAAGACAACTTGGGGTAATAGTTTACAAAGTACAGAAATCAATGTAAATGCTGGCAGTGGTGGTAAAACTTATTTAATATGTTATAGCACTCATAGTTCAACAGGTGATGCAACAATATCATTTCTTGGAATTTTGCGTTGCGGTCATAGTGATAATAATTATTCTATAACACAAATTATTAAATCAGGAACTGGTACATTAACTGTTAATTTTAGTGTCGATTCAACTGGTAATTTACAATTTCAAAATAGTTCACAAAATGGCGCATCAAAAGTATCAATATATGTTTTAACATAAGGTGAAAATATGGAACAATTTATTAATTTAATACCTCAATTAGCAACATTAATAACTTCATGCAGTGTTATATTAGTAGCAGTTAAAAAATGGCTAGTAGAACCAACAAATAAAAAAATAGAAGAATTTGAGTTATCCAGTATAAAAACCGATTTAGTAAACTTTATAAATGATGCTGAAAATGGAATAGAAAAATCTGATATACAAAGATTAAATGCACATGAATTATATGATAGATATAAAAAATTAGGTGGGAATAGTTATGTGCATGATCATTTTGAAAGATTATTGAAAGAAGGTAAGATATAATGATTAATGATTTAATGACAGTATTATATATGCTAATCTTGTTAGCTATAGTATTTATAACAAATACAACATTAGGTGTAATAATAGCAAACAAAAAAGCAGAATTTAATTTTAAGAAATTTTTAAGTGGTATAGGTAAAGGCATTGTAATAGCAATTTGTATGCTACTATTTTGTATCACTTTAGAGCTTATACCAACAGTTTTAGGACAAGTAGGTATAACAATACAAGATGAACTAATAACAGTTGTAGAAGTCGTTCTAATGACTTTTACGGCATATAAAAAATATGCACTAGATTGTATAGATAAATTTAAAACTATTTTAGGAGTAGAGGAGAGTGAATAATATGAGATTTAATAGTGCTCATGAATTCTTACTTTATGTTGATGGCAAATCAATGTGGGGTGGAGAATGTGTACAATTATTTAATGGATTTATGAAAGAAATGTATGGAAGTGAAAATCAAATTTTTTGTACTGCTTCAGGATATGCCAAAGACATTTGGAATCAAAGAAAAATAAATGGTGTATTAAAATTCTTTGATGAAGTACCTGTAAATCAAATGGTAGATGGCGACTGGGTAATTTATGATAATTGTAAATATGCCCCATATTCCCATATCGGAATGTTTAGAAAAGATAATGCTGATGGTACTTTTGTATGCTTACAACAAAATGATTATAGACATCCAAAATCAACTGCCCAAGATAATAATGTCTATGATGGAATAATGGGAGCTTTAAGATTAAAGGATTGGCATAAAGAAGAAAAAGAAAACAGCATTAAATATCTTAATTTAAATTCAGAGGCAGACACTTGGAGAGTATATGCTATGGATGTAGTTCCTGTGAAAGGTAATGAATGCAAAATATTATATCCATCAAGATTTAATGGCTTATCTTACACAATTAAAGGATATACTCAACCTAATGTAGCAATCATAGAAACTCGTGATTATGGAAAGGTTCAAATTTACATTGGACAAGATGTATCTAATATGTTTAGTATAACTGATAGTCCTATCTATGGATTAGTAAAATAAAAAATACTTATTATACTATTTTTCGACAAATATCTACAATAATTAATGTTAATATATGACCTCAACAGGGGGAATTAAAAAATGAAAAAGAAGAAAATAGTTGTAGAATTTGCAATAGTAACTATATTGTATATAGTAATTAGTACAACAATATAAAAAAAGTAGCTCTTCAAAGCTACCTTTTTAGTTACTGATTAATGGACTTAATTTTTGGTCTTATTTTGGTCTTGTTTTATGTCAATATTAATTAATTTTAATTGATTTTATATTGACAATTTCAAAACAAATTATTGACATTTTTATTTATAAAATAATGCTTTTCTTTATATTTTAAGCATTTTCAATTTCATAATGGCGGAGACGGAGGGATTTGAACCCTCGCGCCAGTTGCCCGACCTACACCCTTAGCAGGGGCGCCTCTTCAGCCTCTTGAGTACGTCTCCGTTTGACTACATTACTAATTTTACATGATAATTTTTTTTATGTCAATAGTTAATAAAATAAAAAGTAGAATTAAAACATTTCTACTTTATTTTCATTAAAGTGATATAGTTTTGGTGGTCTGCCATTTTGTCCTTTAATATTTTTTCCACTATCAACAATCTTGTCATTTAATAACATATATTTTCTAAAGTTTCTTCTATCCAATTTTTTATTGTAAGCAGATTCATAAACACTTTGAAGTTCTGGAAGAGTGAAATCATCTTCTAAAAATAAATTAACTAAATTATTATTTTTAATCTCTTTTTTAAGCAATTTAACAGCATCTTCAATTATCATTCCATGATCAAATACAGTTTTAGGAATATCATCAATAGGAAACCATTTACATTCTATATTTTTTTTATATTCATGACTTTTAAGATCTAAACTAGAAATAATGCCAATTAATGAATCAGCAATAATTCTATCGCCAGGAAGTCTATCTATTTTACTAAAAATATTACATTGTTTTAATGGGACATTTTCAAAATTAGTAAATTCAAATATAGTATATGAAGCACATTCATCAATGGTTTCATTCACCATAAGTAGATTACTTGGTAAATACCAATAATTTTTAAATGGTTCTTCCTCTTTTTTAACTAATAAAATCTTAATAACTCCGTTTTCAATTGCGAATAAATTTATTACAACTTCCAATTGATTAATGTATCTAGTATCTATGTCCATAGTATCACCTAACATAAATTATATAAAAGCTAAAATCGTTTGTCAAATAAATTTCTTTAAAAAATAACTAAAAAAACTATATTTTTAAAGCAAAATACTTTATAATGATATTAGGTGATAGTATGGAAGAACAAATTTTAGAATTATTGAATAAAAAAAATAAAGCTTTAAGTGTACATGAAATATGCAATGAGTTAAATTATCAATCATCAGATGATTTAAAAAAAGCTATGGTTATTTTAAATTATTTAGAAGATAATTTAAAAATAAGAAGAACAAATAAGGATAATTATGAAACATTTAAAAATAAAAACGTTCAAATAGGAACTTTGATGGCAACAAAAAAGAATTTTGCTTTTGTTGATATTATAGGTGATGAAGATGTATTTATTCCACCTACATGTATTAATGGAGCAGTAGATGGTGATAAAGTAGTTGTTGAAATTACTTCTAAAAAAGGAGTTAGCCTTGAAGGTAGAATATTAAAGATTGTAGAAAGAAATATTCATAATCTAATAGGGACTGTTATTCTTGAAAATGGAATAAAAAAATTAAAACTAGATAATGAAAAATTAAAACTAGAAATAATTATTAAAGATGAAAATGTAATGCCAGGTCATAAAGTAATTGTCAAACCTACTCAAAAAATTGGAAATAATGTTTATAATTGTGAAGTTGTAAGAGTTCTTGGACATGTAAATGATCCAGGAGTTGATATATTATCAATAGTATGTAAGCATGAATTTCCAGATACATTCAGTGAAGAGGTAATGGCTGAAGTAGAACAAATACCAGGACATGTAAGTGAAGAAGAAATAGAAAAAAGATTAGCCCGTGGTGGAGTAGATTTGCGAGATAGAATGATATTTACAATAGATGGTGATGATACTAAAGATATCGATGATGCTATTGAAGTAAAAAAATTAGAAAATGGTAACTATTATTTAGGTGTACATATTGCAGATGTTAGTTATTATGTAAAACCTGGAAGTAGATTATATGAATCAGCTTATACAAGAGGAACATCGGTTTATTTAGCAGATAGAGTAGTACCAATGTTGCCTCATAAATTATCAAATGGAATATGTTCCTTAAATCCAAATGAAGATAGATTAGCTATATCATGTATGATGGAAATAAGTAAACAAGGAAAGATTATATCAACTGATATAGAAGAAAGTATTATAAAATCAAGAAAACAAATGACATATAAATGTGTTAATTCAATATTGGAAAAAAACATTATTCCAGAAGGATATGAAGAATTTGCTGATAAACTTAAAGAAATGAAAGAGTTAGCAGATATATTGAGAAAAAATAAAGAAGCAAGAGGTTATATAGATTTTGAAATCGATGAAGCTAAAATAATAGTAGATGAAAATGGTAAAGCTATTGATGTTGTACTAAGAGAAAGAGGAACTGGGGAAAAATTGATCGAAGACTTTATGATAGCTGCAAATGAAGCTGTAGCTACTTATATAAATTATATGCAATTACCTTTTGTTTATCGTGTTCATGATGTACCAAGTGAAGAAAAAATTAATAACTTTGTTAGTTTTGTCAATAGTTTAGGATATGTCATAAAAGAAAAAGTTAGAAACATAACACCAATAGAAATGCAAAAATTATTAGATAGTTTAAAAGACGTAAAAGAATATCCTATACTATCATCATTAATGTTAAGAAGTATGAGAAAAGCAGTATATGATACAAACAATATAGGACATTTTGGATTGGGCAGTGAATGTTATACTCACTTTACTTCCCCAATAAGAAGATTTCCAGATACAACAGTCCATAGATTACTTAGAAAATATTTATTTGAACATAAAATGGATACAGCATTTTTAAATCAATTAGAAGTTGAACTTAAAGATATTTGTGATCATTCCAGCGAAAGAGAAAGGGCAGCTATTGATTGCGAAAGAGAAGTAAATGATATGAAAATGGCTGAATATATGATGGATCATATTGGTGAAGAATATCATGGAATGATAAGTAGCATTACAAGTTTTGGAATGTTTATTGAACTTCCTAATTTAATTGAAGGATTAATTAAAATGGAAGACCTTAAAGATGATTATTATATATTTGACGAATCAACTATATCATTGATTGGTAAAAAAAATAAAAGAGGATATCGTTTAGGTGATGAATTAGATGTTATTGTTTCAGGAGCTAATAAAGAAGCAAGAACAATTGATTTTGTTCCAGCAACTAAAGAAAATGTTAAAAAGTATGTAAAGGAAAAATAACATGGAAGATTTAGAAAGAATTATGGATGGTAATTATACAGAAGAAGATTTATTAAAATTATATAAATTAAAATTAATATCTTTGGAAAAAAATGAAAAAAATCAGGATTTAATAAACTATTATGAAAATGAAATAATAAAACTTAATGACAATATTGCATTAAGTAGAAAATATATAAGAAAATAATGATAGAAAAAGAACAATTAAAACAAATATTATATGATCCTGATCTAGCAAAAAAACATCTTAGTCTATCAAAATATAATAATTTATATTCTTCTAAATCAACTAGTTTGTTTATTAATGAATTAGTTAATTTAATAAAACAAGAAATAAAAAATATGGATAAAAATTCAATTAATATTAATCTTATTATTACATGGTATGATTCATTATTAAAAGAATATTTTATGAACTGTGATACATATATGATTTTTAATAACCCACTTAATGAAATAATTTGTGAGAAAATAATTGATAGTGAAATAGATATTACTCCATATACAGAATATATATGTGATTTACAAAAACAAGTTTTAACTACTAATAGTCATAAAAAGTGTTTACAAGGTTATTTGAATTATAAAAACCAGAAAAACATTACAAATGAAAAATTCAATAAATATGTATATGCATTGAATGAACTAAATTGTTATACAAAAGATGATTATTGCTATATATTAAATATGATATTAGACCAAAATTACTCACTTCCAATCAACACATATAAGAATTTCTTTCGAAATTATTGTTTATTTAAATTAAAAGAATACAACATAGAAGAAGTAGAAATAAAAATATTAAAATTTGCTGGGGAAGAAAGAGGTACACGTGTTATAGAAAGCATAAATGGTCAAAAAAAGGAATTTATAAAAATAAATGAAAACTATTTAAAACCAGAACAATTATTAGAAAATATGCAAACTCTATTTCACGAAATGAAACATATTTTTCAAGATAAAGAATTTGACAAATTATATAGTGTTGATGTCATTAAAAGATTAGAAGATAGAATACTAATAGAATATGTATACAAAAATCCAATGATTGAAGAAAATATTTATTATGATGAAAATTATAAAAATTTAAATGTAGAATTAGATGCTCATATATTTAGCAGGTTATATTTATTAGAAATACTAAAAATGTATGCACCTAAAACATATAAAATAATGGAACAAAAACTAGAAAGTGAAGTAGAAAAATATAGAAATTTTCAAGATGAAGATAATAGAGTAACCTCTTTTAGCGATATAAATAATCTACATGTACTATTTGCTAGTGAACTTGATAATCATAAAGAAATATTATTTGGAAATCTATTAACTGCAGGAGAAAAAAGCGTACTTCTTCAAGTATATAATACTAATTGTAAACCTAAAACTCTAGATGAATATTTTTCTAAAAAAGAGCAATTATTAAACCAAATAAAAGAAGCAAAAGGAAATCAACAAAAAATACATGATTTAGAAACAAAACTAAGTTTTTATAGTAGTGTTATATCAACGTTCAAATACAATAGAGAAAATTTAGTACGTAACTTATTAGCGCTTAAAAAATATCATTCAGAAAATAGAGATATAAATGTAGAAGTATTATACAATATAGAAAAAATAGAAAAAGAATTAACATTTCAAGAACAATGTATGAAATTAGGTGATAAAGTTGATAGAAATAAAAAATAAAAAAGCCTATTTTGATTATGAAATATTAGAAGAAATAGAAGCAGGTATAGTCCTTACAGGAACAGAAATAAAATCAGTTAGAAAAAGTAATGTGAATTTAAAAGATAGTTATGCTGTTATAAGAAATGGTGAAGTATACTTGTTAAATATGCATATCAGTGAATATAAAGAAGGAAATATATTTAATCATGATGAAAAAAGAACTAGAAAATTATTATTACATAAAAAAGAAATTTTAAAATTAAGAGATAAAATAGAATTAAATGGTAACACATTAATACCATTAAAATTATACTTTAAAGGTAATAAAGTTAAAATATTACTAGGATTAGCCAAAGGTAAAAAAACATATGATAAAAGAGAATCTATAAAAGAAAGAGATATTGCAAGAGAAATAAAAAAAGAAATGAAAAATAAATATTAAAATATATTGCAATATCATAAAATTTAGTGTATATTATATTTGTACTTATTCGTGGAATTAAGAAGATCCGACTTATTTCTAGGAATAAAGCGAATATAAAGAGAGGAGAAAATTATGGCATTAAGTAAATTAGAAAAAGAACAAATCGTTAAAAAATATGCTAGAACAGAAGGAGATACAGGATCTGCAGAAGTTCAAATTGCTATTTTAACAAAAGAAATCAATGACTTAACAGAACATTTAAAAGAACATTCACATGATTATCATTCAAGACGTGGATTACTTAAAAAAGTTGGTAGAAGAAGAAGTTTATTAAACTACTTATTAAAAACTGATGTAACACGTTACAGAGCAATTGTTCAATCATTAGGTTTAAGAAAATAATTAAAAATAGTAGGCACTCTTTTTTGAGTGTCTTTTATATTAATAGGAGGTAACAATGAAAAAAATATTCGAATTAAATTTTAGAGGAAGAAAATTAGTAGTAGAACATGGTGAGTTAGCAAAACAAGCTCATGGGGCTGTATTAGTAAGATATGGAGATACAGTTATATTATCAACTGCTGTAGTATCTAAAAATGCTAATGTACTATCAGATTTTTTCCCATTAATGGTTTTATATCAAGAAAAACTATATTCAGTAGGAAAAATACCAGGAGGATTTATTAAAAGAGAAGGTAGACCAACTGATGCTGCTACATTAGCTGCTCGTATGATCGATAGACCTATGAGACCAATGTTTCCAGAAGATTTTAGAAATGAAGTACAAGTAGTAAATACAGTATTATCAGTAGATAATGATTACTCACCTGAACTTACAGCTATGTTTGGATCAAGTTTATGTACCTGCATTTCAAAAATACCATTTGATGGACCAATAGCAGGTGTAAAAGTTGGTAGAGTTAATGGTGAATTCATTATAAATCCTACACCAGATGAATTAGATAAATCTGATATAGATTTAACAGTAGCAGGAACAAAATATGCTATAAACATGGTAGAAGCAGGATCAAAAGAAGTATCAGAAGCAGACATGTTAGAAGCATTAATGTTTGGACATGAAGCAGTAAAAGAATTATGTGAATTCCAAGAAAAGATCATCGAAGAAATCGGTGTAGAAAAAATGGAATATGAAAAACTTGAAATAGAAGATTCATTAAAAGAAGAAATAAAAAATCAAGCTTCAACTAAACTAGATAGTGCTATGAGAATTAAAGAAAAACAAGAAAAATATGCAGCAATTGACAATGTAAAAGAAGAAGTAATTAATAAATATATAGAAGAAAATAACAATTTAGATAAAGAAGAATTAAATATATTGATAACTAAAGTTAAATTAGTATTAGAATCAATTGAATATGAAATATTTAGAGCAATAACTGTAAATGAAAAAACAAGATCAGATGGAAGAAAAATGGATGAAATAAGACCACTATCAACTGATATAGATTTACTTCCTAGAACTCATGGTAGTGCATTATTCACAAGAGGAGAAACTCAAGCTCTAGCTATAACAACTTTAGGAGCATTAAATGAATATCAAGTGTTAGATGGAATAAGCTTAGAAGCAGAAAAACACTTTATGTTACATTATAACTTCCCTCAATTTAGTGTTGGTGAAACAGGAAGATATGGAAGTCCTGGAAGAAGAGAAATAGGACATGGAGCATTAGGAGAAAGATGTTTAAAACAAGTAATGCCTAGTGAAGAAGAATTTCCATATACAGTAAGAGTCGTATCAGAAATACTAGAATCAAATGGTTCATCAAGTCAAGCAACAATATGTGCTGGATGTATGAGTTTAATGGCAGCAGGTGTTCCAATCAAAGCTCCAGTAGCAGGTATAGCTATGGGGTTAATTACTTCAAGTGATGGTAAAGATTATACAATATTAACTGATATTCAAGGTATGGAAGATCATTTAGGAGACATGGATTTTAAAGTAGGTGGAACTAGAAAAGGTATTTGCTCATTACAAATGGATATTAAAATAAAAGGTATAACAAAAGAAATACTAAAAGAAGCTCTAGAACAAGCTAAAAAAGCTCGTATGGAAATATTAGATGTAATGGAAAAACAAATAGCAGAACCAAGAAAAGAAGTATCAAAATATGCTCCAAAAACTTGTATATTTATGATTAATCCAGATAAAATCAAAGATGTTATTGGAAAAGGCGGAGAAATGATTACAAAAATAATATGTGAAGCAAGCAACGTAACATCAGTAACAGATATAAATGCTGTAAAAGTTGATTTAGAAGATGATGGAAAAGTTATAATTTATCATTATGATCAAGAAATAATAGACAAAACAGCAGAAATGATAAAATCAATTGTAAGAGAAGTAGAAGATGGAAAAATATATAAAGGAAAAGTTGTAAAAGTAGAAGACTTTGGATGCTTTGTAGAATTATGGCCTGGCTGTGAAGGATTAGTACATGTATCTAAACTAGCCGAAGAAAGAGTAGAAAAAGCTAGTGATGTAGTAAAAGTTGGAGATGAAATATTAGTAAAATCTCTAGGATATGACAAAAAAGGAAGATTAAATTTATCAAGAAAAGATGCTTTAAAATAATGTTGGTGGTAGTATATGCTTAAATTTATATATAAAAATTCAGAAATAATAAATCCAAATGAAGAATTGAGAAATGAATATAGATTATTGCAGCAAAAATTAGAATTTGCTGATTTAGATGTAGAAAAATATTTAAAAAAAACAATCGATAAGTTAGAAGAAACAGACTATAATAAGTTTCTTCTAACTATTTCATTAATTTATAAAGATGTATATATGTATACAAATGTAATGAAAAAAAGTAATGAAATATCACCAGAACTTAGAAGCATTTTTAGAGAAAAATTTATTGCTTCAAATATAGATGATATAGTAGTTTCTTATAAAGATGACACGGACTTTTATATTGATAATTTTACATATTTATTAACTCTAAACAATTTATATTATTTAAAAATGTTATTGGAATTAACTGAAGAACAGAATATATATCTACAAAGTATATCTAATAATCATATATTTGATATGGAAGCATTAAAAGCTGATATAAATATTAATACATTATTTAATTTTTTTGATATAAATTATGATGAAAATATAACAATAGAAGAATTGTCATTAGAAATTAAAGATTTTTTAATATATGTTCAGTTCAAAAATAAAAATTATTATAAAAAATTTATATATGATATAACAAAAGAAATATATGGATGGTGCAGATATTATATAGATAATTCAATAAATGTACAAAAAGATGACTTTGAAGTTAAAACAATTAGATTTATAGAAGAACTAAATAATTCAATGATAAGTACATATTTATCTATTGATCAAGCATTTTTAACACAAGTCCTAACATATATTTTAAAAAGGTATACAGACAATTATCAAATGGTATCAACTATAAATGGTAAAGAAAAAGTAACAAAAGACAAAATAAAAGAATATTTAAAATCATATAAAAAAATAGTTTAAATAACTATTTTTTTATTTACTCGAACACTTGTTCATGATAAAATATAAATGGTGATGAAGATGAAAAATATCATATTTCATATAGATGTAAACAATGCATTCTTATCATGGACAGCAATAGATTTATTAAATAAAGGATATAAATATGATATTCGTAATAGTTATGCTGTAGTAGGTGGAGATGAATCTAAAAGAAGAGGTATTGTTCTAGCAAAAAGCAATTCAGCAAAAAAACTTGGAATAGTAACAGGAGAAACTTTATATAGTGCTAGAAAAAAATGTAAAGTATTAAAATCTTATCCTCCTAATTATCCGTTTTATCAGAAAATGTCAGAATCATTATTCAAATTACTTTCAAAATATACTGATGAAATAGAACCATTTTCTATAGATGAATGTTTCTTTGATTATACTCACATAAAACACTTATATGGCAATGAAATACAATTTGCTTATCAATTAAAAGACGAAATAAAAAACACTTTAGGATTTACAGTAAATATAGGAATAGCAAATAATAAACTATGTGCTAAAATGGCATCTGATTTTTTAAAACCAAATAGAGTTCACACTTTATATGATGATGAAATTGTAACTAAAATGTATCCACTTCCTATAGAAGACTTATTTGGAATAGGTAAAAAAACTGCTCCAAAATTAAGAAAATTAAATATAAATACAATAGCCGATTTAGCAAACACCGACGAAGTTGAATTAGCAAAATATTTTAAAAATACATCAAAAAAAATGATTGAACAAGCTAAAGGCATAGATAATAGTGTAATTCAAAAAGTAAAAGAGGAAAGAGAAAGCATAGGAAATACCACAACGTTAGAACGAGATTATACAGAAAAAGTAGAATTATATAGCATATTAGAAAAAATAGCTGATAATGTAGCTAGAACTCTTAGAAAACAAAATAAATATGCATATGTAGTATCAGTACAATTAAGAGATTGTTATTTTAAAAACAAACAACATCAAATGAAACTAAAAAATGCTACCAATTTAACAAATGAAATATTTAACACAAGCAAAAAATTATTAGATGAAATGTGGGAAGATAAACCAATAAGATTAATAGGAATTAGATTAGATAATTTAACAAAAGAAAATAATGTTCAAGTATCATTATTTGATAAAAATGAAAATCATAGAGATATAAAATTAGAGCAGACTTTAGATAGTTTAAAAGAAAAATTTGGAAGTAGCATTATAAAAAATGCTTCATTAAAAGACATTAATATAAATAAAAAATACTAGATGAACACCTTGTAAAAGTGTTCTTTTTTTGATACAATTATATTGTCATAGTGTAGGTGATAATATGGAAGAAACAAAAATATATACAAAAGAAGAATTTGATACAGGAATAATTCTACTAACTTTAAAGAAAGTTATGGAAATATTAAAAGAGAGAGGATATAATCCTATTAATCAAATAGTTGGATATTTAATGAGTGGAGATCCAGGTTATATAACTAGTTATAAAGATGCTAGAAGAATGATAACTGAAATAGATCGTAGTAAATTATTAGAAGCTTTAATAAAACAAATATGAGATATTTAGGACTTGATTTAGGTACTAGAACATTAGGATTATCAATGAGTGATACAACACTAACTATAGCTAGTGCCTATAAAACTATTAGATTTGACGAAAATGATTATGATTCATTAATTCCAATACTAAAAGACATAATAGAAGAAAATAATGTATCAAAATTAGTTTTAGGATATCCTAAAAACATGAATAATACAATAGGTGATAGAGCTACTACAACTATGGAATTTAAAAAAAAATTAGAAGAAAATCTAAATATTGAAGTAGTTATGCAAGATGAAAGATTATCTACAAAAGAGGCTCATTTTTATATGATAAAAGCTGATATGTCTAGAAAAAAAAGAAAGCAAAAAGTAGATAGTTTAGCTGCAAATATAATACTACAAACATATTTAGATAAAGAGAAAGGAATTTAATATGAAAGAAGAAAAATTAACATTTAAAATAACAGGGGAAGATGGAAAAGATATAGAATGTGAAGCATTATTTACATTTGAAGGAAAAGAAAATGGTAAAAATTATATAGTATATACAGATAATACAACAGATGAAGAAGGAAATACTAAAGTATATGCTTCAATTTATGATCCTGAAAAAGAAGATCAAAATTTACAACCAATAGAAACTGAAGAAGAATGGAATATGGTTGAAACAATTTTAGATGAATTACAAAAAGCAGCAACTCAAGAAGAAAATTAATGGAAAAATTTGCTAATTTAGCTAAAATAATAACAATTTTGTGTGCTAGTATTATAACGGTTTGCTGTTTAACTTATAATTATAATACTAGTCCTGTAAGTAAAGATGATAGTGTAAAAGTTTTTGAGGTAAAACAAAATAGCACTTATATCTCTATTGCTTCAGATTTAAAAGAAAATAATTTAATTAGATCAGAATTTTTTTACAAGTTATATATAAAAATAAATAAACCAACTGGTTTACAAGTAGGAACTTATAATTTAAGCGAAGATATGAGTGTAAAAGAAATAACTGAACTATTAAGTAAGGGATCTAATTATAATCCAGATGTAATTAAAATAACATTTCCAGAAGGAAAACAAATAAAACAAATAGCTGAAATAATAGCTGAAAAAACAAATCACACACAAGAAGAAGTTATAGCTCAGGTAAGTGATAAAGAATATATAAAAACTTTGATAGAAAAATATTGGTTTCTAACTGATGATATTTTAAATAGTAAAATATATTATCCATTAGAAGGTTATTTATTCCCAGATACATATGAATTTATAAATAAAAATGTAGACATAAAAACAATAATTGAAACTATGTTAAATCAAATGGATAAAAAATTAACACCATTAAAAGAAGAAATAGAACAAAATAAATATTCAATCCATCAAATAGTTACATTAGCTTCTATGATTCAATCAGAAGGAAATAATGTAGATGATTTTAAAAATATGGCAAGTGTTTTTCTAACAAGATTGAATAAAGGTATGAAATTACAAATGTGTTCATCAGCTTATTATGGAGATAAAAAAATAATGGGTAGAGATACATTTGGAACATCATATTTAAAAAGTAATCCTTATAACACATATGTTATAAATGGTATACCAGTAGGACCTATATCAAATCCAGGAATAGATGCTATAGAAGCAGTCTTAAAGCCAAATAAAAATGATTATTTATACTTTGCTTCATCAAAAGATATGAATATATATTATTCTAAAACTTTAAGTGAACATGAAAGTACAATAGCTAAATTAAAGAAAGCTGGAAATTGGTATGGATCATAATATTAAATTGATGGAAGAATATGCCAAAAAAAATTCAATTCCAATAATGTTACCGGATGGAATAGAGTTTTTACTAAAATATATAAAAGAAAATAATACAAAAAATATTCTAGAAATAGGAACAGCTATAGGTTATTCAGCAATACGTATGTGTCTAGTTAATAATGATATAAAAGTTACAACTATTGAAAGAGATGAAAATAGATATAAAGAAGCTGTAAAAAACATTAAATCATTTAATCTAGAAAATAGAATTAATTTAATATATAGTGATGCATTTGATATTGATTTAAAAGATACTTTTGATTTGATATTTATAGATGCAGCTAAAAGTCAGTATATTAAATTCTTTGAAAAGTTTAAATTAAATTTAAAAAAATCAGGTGTTATTGTATCAGATAATTTAAATTTTCATGGATTAACTCATACAAATGAAGAAATAAAAAGTAGAAATGTAAGAGGAATAGTTAGAAAATTGAATAATTATATAGATTATTTAAATAATAATAATGAATTTAAAACTAATTTTTATGATATAGGCGATGGAATATCTATTTCAAAACCTATATAGGAGGGGTTTTATGGAAGCACAACAACATTTTAATTTAAGTCAATATATAAGAGTTTTAAAAGCTAATAGGCTTTCAAATGAAAGAATAGAATTTTTAAAAGATGAATATATTAATTATATGGAAAATAATATTCAAAGTATATCAGAAGAATTAAAAATATTTTTAAACTTCTTAAACGATAAAGAAATTAAACATAGTAAGAGTAGATAAAAAGCGTATCAAATAGATACGCTTTTATTTATTATTTAAAAATTCATCTTCATCTATATCTTTAGTTAAATCAGCCCAACTATTTCTGTATTTACTATATAGTTCTTCAAATTTATCCATACTACTTTCTTCTATTTCAAAATAATCATATAATTTTTTAATTTTTACTTCATCTTTTTCTTCACAACAAATTCTAAAAACATTACCATATTTTACGTTTTCATCAATTGTAATATATAAATTATCATAATTATATATATGTCTAGTACGAAATCTTTTAACTGCTACATAACTTCCAATATGTGTTAATATATTAATCATATTTTTTTCATATTTTTTATGAATATATACAATATCTTCACCATCATTACTTTTTAAATCAAGAGTAACATATTCATTTGTTCTGATAAGCCTAAAATCATCTTCTGAATGATAATTATAAATTATTTGTTTTTCTTCCTTTTTCTTATCTGCTACTTCATTAAAATATGTAATAATTTTATTTGTTTGTTCTTTGCTTACATATGTTCTTTTATTTATCTTCATATTATCACCTATGATAATTATATAATAAATTTGATTTAAAATAAAGATTAAGATATAATATTTTTGGTGATTTACATGTATTCAATAGATAAAAATGTAAAAAATGAAATTATTATTAACAAATCAAGATTTATTACTTTTTTATTTAAATTAAACAAAAAAGATGATGTAGAAACATTGATAAATAAAGTTAAAAACGAATATAAGGATGCGACACATTATTGTTATGCATATATTATAGATGGATATATGAAGTGTACAGATGATGGTGAACCTTCTAAAACAGCAGGAGCACCTTTATTGAATGTACTTGAAAAAAATAAATTAGATCATATATTAGTTATAGTTGTTAGATATTTTGGAGGTATTAAACTAGGAACAGGAGGATTAGTTAGGGCATATACTAGAAGTATTACAGACTGTTTAAATTTAGTAAACGTCATTGAACTTAATAAAGGATATTCGATACAAATAGAATTTTCTCATGATAATATTAAACAAATTGATTTAATATTAAAAAATATAAATATTACAAAATCATTTGGTAATTTTATTATTTATAATTTTTGTGTTAAAGAAAGCGATTTAGAAATAATTAAAAATAAATTAGAAAGATACATTTTAAAATTCAAAATAATAAATAGTGTTTATATTTAAATTAATATATGTTAAAATATTAATGGAAGGGTGAAGTTATGAAAAAAAATATTAAAATAATATCTGTATTATCAATTTTATTACTTAGTGGTTGTGGAACTAATAAGGAAGTGCTAGTAACTAAATGTACATCTAGTCAAAATAATTTACAAGCTAATTATACATTAAAATCTGAATATACTATATATTCACAAAAAGGTGTTGTTAATAAGGTAGAATCTGTAGAAACAATAAATTCTTCTTCAGAAGCAATTTTAGATTATTTTGATACATATTTAACTAGTACATATGAACAAGCTAATAAAGTTTATGGTGGTTATAATAACAAAGTTACTAAAAATGATGATGAAGTTATTTCTAAAACTACTATTGATTATAAATCAATGGATATGAATAAATATGTAGAAGATAATAGTGCTATGAAAAATTATGTTAATAGTAAAAACGAATTAACTTTAGAAGGAATTAAGGCTGCATATCAATCTATAGGCGCTACTTGTGAATAAAAAACTGTAAATACAGTTTTTTATTGCAATTTTTTAAAAATATGGTATAATCATATATGTAATGTCTCCTTAGCTCAGTCGGCTAGAGCACGTGACTCTTAATCTCGGGGTCCAGGGTTCGAATCCCTGAGGGGACACCATATGAAAATAAAAAGTCTTTAATTTAAAGACTTTTTTTGTAATTAATTTATCAATATTTTTGGGTGTTTTTATCTTTCTCTCAGTTGATCATAAATTGTTCTAATTAAAAAAATAAGGATCTATTCCTTATTTTCTTCTATATATTCTTCACTAACATTTTTATCTATTTCTTCCAATACATCCTCATCAATATCATCATCGACATCTTCCCATGGTTCTTCATCTTCTTCAATAGCTATTTTCATTTTAGTTTCTCCGACAATTTCAACACCTAATTCTTTTTCAATATCAAAATTAATGTTTCCATTTTCATCTATATTAACACCAATACAATTAGGTTGTTTTAAAGTTCTAACTATAATATCAGTATCATTAGATAAATCAGCATTTTCTTTTACTTTAACATTAAATAGATCATTATAATCTATTTTTTTATTAACTACTGTTGTTTTAGAATCATTATCATAAGAATACCAAATGTTTACATCATAATTTCCGTCTACACCAACTTTATCTCCTGATTTATAACCTTTAAACTTATGATTGATAACCCAACAACCTAAAACAGTAGTAGGAACATTTTCAGTTGTTATTGAATAATTATTTTTAAAATATTTTTTACCTTTACCAATTACAGCTTTAGTTACAATTTCTTTAAATGCCACTACAATCACCCCTCACTTTAAAATATGCGATTAGGCATATTTTGTGAACAAAAAAAGATATTTACTTTATGATATTGTAAATATCTTCTACATTTTTAATAATTAAATTGCTCTCATCTAAATAAGCTGGCTTTATATGTAGATGGAAGTGTTTAACTTCTTCTACAACACCATTATTTTGAATTAAAGTAAAACCATCACAATTTAATTTTTCCTTTAATTTGTTCATTAAATCACGAACTACATTAAATATATGAAGTAAAGTATCATTAGGTATATCAAAAATATCGGTATAATGAACTTTAGGAACAACTAATGTATGACCATTAGAACTTGGATTAATATCCAAAAAAGCTATAACTAAATCATCTTCATATAACTTATAAGATGGAATATCACCATTAACAATTTTATCAAAAATACAATCCATAATATCACCAATATAATTATATAAAAAAATAATAAAAAAATAAAGTAATATCTAAAATAATATGATAAAATATATAAGGGAGATGATACCATGCATATTTTAAAAATAGAAGAATTAACCGTTTCAGTAGAAGAAAAAGTTATTTTAAATAAACTAAATTTAACAATGAAAAGTGGAGAAATACATGCTATAATGGGCCCAAATGGAACTGGTAAATCAACACTAACAAGAGTAATAATGGGAGATAATAAATACAAAATAGAAAGTGGTAAAATATACTTTGATGACAAAGATATCACTAATTTAACAACAGATGAAAGGGCTAAATTAGGAATATTTTTAGCTTTCCAATTACCAAACCCTATAGAAGGTGTAACAAATGCTGATTTCTTAAGAACAGCTATTCATGAAAAAGAACAAAATGACTTTAAAATATTTAAATTCATAAAAGAATTAGATAAAACTTGTGAAAAATTAAAAATAGATAAATCAATGATTCATAGAGGAGTAAATCTAGGATTTTCTGGAGGAGAAAGAAAGAAAAATGAAATCCTTCAAATGTGGTTATTAAAACCAAATACAATATTCTTAGATGAAATAGATTCAGGTCTCGATGTAGATAGTTTAAAGATAATAGGTGAAAGTGTAATGGAATATAAGAATTTATATAATCCATCAATTTTACTTGTAACACACTATGAAAGACTTTTAGACTACATTAAACCAGAATTTGTACATATTATGATTAATGGACATATTATTAAAACTGGGAATTTTAGTTTAGTAAAAGAAATAGAAGAAAAAGGATACGATTTTTTCAAAAATGAGTACTCCGCCAATACTTCTAAATAATTTATGAATAAAATAGTAATAGATAATATAACAAATAATTCCATTAATTGTAAGAAAGAAGATAATAAATATATATTTGATATTGAAAATAATACTGATATCGATTTAATAGTTAATTTAAATAATATAGAAATAATATTTAATATAAAAGAAAATATTATATTAAATATTAAAAGAATTACTAATATTGGATGTAATATTAAATGTGTTTACAATTTAAATAGAAATAGTAGTTTATTTTATAATTCCTTTTTAACAACTGAAGGAAATGATGAAGAACATCATATTTATTTAAATGAAGAATATGCCAATGTAGAATTTAAAATAAGAACCATATCAAAAAATACTGAAAATTATAAAATATATGTATACCATAAAGCGAATAATACAAATAGTAATATAATACTTAGAGGAGTTAATAATGAAGGTACAATTCATTTCTATGTTTTAGGTGAGGTATTAAAAGATATAAAAAACTGTTATGTAAATCAAGATAATAGAATTTATACATTTAACCAAAATAGATGTACGATAGATCCTATACTATTAATAGAAAACAATGATGTTGTCGCTAATCATGCAGCTTTTATAGGTAAATTTGAAGAAGAAACATTGTTCTATTTAATGAGTAGGGGTATATCAAAAAATAATGCCATAAAACTATTAGTTAGAGGATTTCTAAATATCGATAATGATGAAGAAATACTATCAATTATAAATAAATATTGGAGGTGATATAATGCATAGAGAAGATTTTAATATTCTAAAAACTGATATAGTATATTTTGATAATGGGGCTACTACTTTAAAACCATATATTTTAAGTGAAGCAATAAGTGATTACTATAATAACTATAGTGCGAATGCTCATAGAGGAGACTATGATATAAGTTTAAAAGTAGATACAATGTATGAAAAAACAAGAGAATTAGTAAGAAAATTCATAAATGCAAGAAGTACAAACGAAATAGTATTTACTAGTGGAACAACAGACTCATTAAATAAAATAATATTTGGATATTTTAAAGATAAATTAAAGGAAAATGATGAAATAATTATAACAAAAAGCGAACATGCTAGTAATGTTTTACCTTGGTTTGAATTAAAAGACTCAAATAATATAAAAATTAAATATATTGAATTAGATGATTTAAAAGTAACTCTAGATAACCTAAAAAAAGTTGTAACACCAAAAACAAAAGTAATTTCTTTAGCTCATATAACTAATGTAGCAGGAGATATTAGACCAATAAAAGAAATTATAAAATTTGCTCACGAAAATAATATTTTAGTTATAGTAGATGCAGCTCAATCGATTGCTCATATGAAAGTTGATGTCCAAGATTTAGATATTGACTTTATGGGATTTTCAGCTCATAAAATGTATGGACCTACAGGAGTAGGTGTAATATATGGGAAAGAAGAACTACTAAATAATATTAAACCTATCATATTTGGTGGAGGTATGAATGCTAGTTTTTCAAGTGATGGAGTAAGAATTTATGATGATTTACCACAACTTTTAGAAGCTGGAACTCAAAATATAGCAGGAGTTATAGGATTTGGTAAAATAATAGAATACTTAACAAATATAGGAATGGATAATATATATAAACATGAAATAGAATTAAAAAATTATCTAATTAATGAACTAGAAAAAATAGATAACATAAAAATATATAACAAACATTCTGAAAGTGGTATAGTAGCAATCAACTATGTAGATGTATTTGCTCAAGATCTAGCAATCTATTTAAATAAATATCATATATGTGTTAGAGCAGGAAATCACTGCGCTAAAATACTAAAAGATGAAATAGGAATTAAAAATACAGTTCGTATTTCACTCGCACTATATAATACAAAAGAAGAAATAGATTACTTAATTAAAGTATTAAAAAATCCTAATTTAAGGAATGAAATTATATAAAAGAATAGTAAATATTCTTTTTTTTTGATACAATATTATTGGTGATTTTATGTTATATAGTTCAACTGAAAATAATAAAATAAAAGAAATAAAAAAATTAAATAATAAAAAATATAGAGATTTAAAAAATGAATTTTTAATAGAAAGTAAACACTTAGTTATGGAAGCATATAAAACAGAATATTTAAAAGAACTAATTCTAGAAAAAGATGAGTTATTTCCTTTAAATGTAGATACAATGTATGTAACTAAAAATGTTTTAAATTATATAAGTGATACTGAAACTCCTCAAAATATAATGGGAATATGTTCTAAAATAAAAGAAAATAATAATTTAGGTAAAAAAATATTAATATTGGATAACATTCAAGATCCTGGAAACATGGGAACAATTATAAGAAGTGCTGTTGCATTCAATGTAGATACAATTATTGTAAGTAATGATTCAGTAGATATATATAACCCAAAAGTAGTAAGATCAAGTCAAGGTATGATATTTCATATGAATATAATTAAAAAAGATTTGATACCATTTATTAAAGAAATAAAAAGTAATTATAAAATAATAGGTACCAAAGTAACTGATGGTAATGATATAAAAACACTTGAAAAAAATGAAAATTTATGTATAATAATGGGAAACGAAGGTAATGGAGTAAGAAAAGAAATATTTGACTTATGTGATAACTTCGTATATATACCAATGAATGAAAATTGCGAAAGTTTAAATGTTGGAGTAGCAACAAGTATATTGTTATATGAATTAAGTAGGTGATAATATGTATATCTATATTGGAAAAATAGTAAATACACATGGTATAAAAGGTGAAGTAAGAATTATATCAGATATAAACTATAAAAAAGATGTATTTAAAATAAACAATAATGTATATATTGGAAAAAATAAAATAAAAGAAACAATTAATTCATATAGGGTACATAAAAATTTTGATATGATAACTTTTACAAATATAAATGATATAAATGATGTATTAAAATATAAGGGTGAAAATATATATATTAATAAAGATGAAATTAAAATTACTGGATATTTTGATGAAGAATTAATTGGTTTAGATGTAGTAACAGATCATATTATTGGAAAAGTAAAAGAAATACAAAATGGTTTTCAAAAATTAATAATAGTTGAAGGAAAAAAGGAATATTTAATACCTTATGTCGATGCTTTTATTAAAAAAATTGATATAAATGATAAAAAAATATATATAAATGAAATAGAAGGATTAATAGATGAAAATTGATATTTTAACACTTTTTCCTTCAATGTTTGAAAACTTTTTAAATGAATCAATAATAGCTAGAGCTATCAAAGAAGAAAAGGTAACTATAAATATTCATAATATAAGAGATTATAGTTTAGATAAACATAAAAGAGTAGATGATTATCCTATAGGTGGAGGAGAAGGCATGGTTTTAATGATAGAACCTATCTATAGAGCATTAAATGATCTAAAAAAGGAAAATACTTTAACTATAATGATGACACCACAAGGTACTACTTATAATCAAAAAAAAGCATATGAACTATCAAAATATAAACATATAATACTTTTATGTGGACATTATGAAGGATTTGACGAAAGAATTAGATCCTTAGTAGATATGGAAATAAGTATTGGGGACTTTATATTAACAGGAGGAGAACTTCCTAGTATGGTAATAACTGATAGTATAGTTAGATTATTAGATGGTGTTATAGAAGAAGAATCACACTTAAATGATTCATTTAATAATAATTTATTAGATTATCCAGTATATACCAAACCAAATGATTTTATGGGAATGAAAGTACCAGAAGTATTATTATCTGGTCATCACGAAAATATAAATAAATGGAGACTTGAACAAAGTATAAAAAAAACAAGCGAGAGACGTCCTGATTTGCTAGAAAAGAGATGAATTTATGAAAAAAAATTATACAATTATAAAAGCAAATAATAAAGGGGAAATAACTTTAGAAACAATAGAAAAAATAAATGGATATAAAGTTAAACCTAAAAATAAATGTAATTATAAAGGAATAAAAGTAAATTCAATGGTTATTATAAAACCAAGTTTTATAGAAAAAGTTTTAAAAAGAAAAATCAAAACAAAACTAGAATTTTATTTAAACTACATAATAAATTTAATAGATGAAGACGATGATGATGATACTAGAAAAGCTCTAGATGAATTAGAACGTTTTAAAGAAACTGTAGAATATAAATATCGTAAATATTTAGATGATAAATATGTAAATTTATTACATAAAAAAATATCATTAATAGAACATGAAATAAAGCTAAAAAAACAAAATATGATAAGGAAAGAAACGCCTAAAAAAGTACCAGTAATGGATTATGAAGAAGAAATAGTAGAAGAAAGACATAGAAGAAGATAAA
>CAKOWF010000008.1 GCA_934122215.1 uncultured Bacilli bacterium
GCTCCTGCCATATCAATTATAGTTCTAGAATCTATTTGACTAGATACTGTAAACGCTATTCTAGATGGAATATTTGCTTTTACAACACCTGTAATTACATCAGTAGATGGTCTTTGAGTTGCTACTATAAGATGAATTCCTGCAGCTCTAGCCATTTGAGTAATACGCATAATAGAATCTTCTACTTCTTTAGCTGCTACTAACATTAAGTCAGCTAATTCATCGATAATAACTACTATGTATGGTAATTTTTTGATTTTTTCATCTTCTGGTAATGATTCATTTTTTTTATCAATATAAGCATTATAACCTGCTATATTTTTAGTACCTGAATTAGAAAATTTATCATATCTATTTTCCATTTCAACTACTATTTTTTTAAGAGCTATATTTGCTTTTTTAGGATCAGTTACTACTGGTGCTAGAAGATGTGGAACACCATTATACATCGATAACTCTACCTTTTTAGGATCAACTAATACTAATTTTACTTCATCTGGTTTAGCACGCATTAATATTGAAACAATTATACTATTAATACATACTGATTTACCACTACCTGTTGAACCGGCTACTAAAAGGTGTGGAGTTTTATTTATTTCACAATATTGTGGTCTACCCATTATATCTCTACCTAAGGTAACTAATAGTTTTGAATCTTCTTTACTCTTTGGTATTAATTCTAGTATTTCTCTTACACTTACCATAGAAGTTACTTTATTTGGAATTTCAATACCTATTGTTGATTTTCCTGGTATTGGTGCTTGAATTCTTACATCTTTGGCCGCTAGCGCTAAAGCTATTTCACTATGAATTGATGATACTTTACTAAGTCTAGTACCTGATTTTATTTCCATTTCATATTGTGTTACTGCAGGTCCAGGATTTATAGCTACTACTCTACCTTCTAATCCAAAATCTTTAAATACTTGATGTAATACATCCACATTATGATTAATTGTTTCTTTACTTTCTGAATTTTTATTTTTTGGAGGTTTATTTAATAGATTAATAGATGGATATACATATCCTTTTGTATCCATTGTATCTATTTCTAATTCTTCTTTCTTTTCTTCTATTATTGGTTCAGGTTCTGGTTTTTTAATTAAATCATCTACTGATGAAATAACTTTTTTATTGTCATTATCATAATTTTCTTCTACTTTTTTGATTTCTTTTTTATCTTTTATTTCCTTTTCTTTCTTTCTGCTTTCTTTTATTTTAGAAGTTATATATTTGCAAGCATCTACTATTGATACACCTGTAAACATTATAGTCCCACATATTATTAGTCCCCATGTAACAATACGTGTTCCTTTAACAGAAAATAACCAAGTAAATAAAGCAGAAAATAGTGCCCCAATAACTCCACCGCCAATATTTACTCTATTAGATGTAGACATGAAATTATTTACAGTTTCTTCTACTATTTTAAAACCTACTAAATCTGGATTTTCAATATATTTTATATGTGATAATACCAAAATTCCAATAAATATAATATATAATCCTATTAATTTTGATGTAAAAAATTCTGGTTTTTCTCTTTTAAATATCATATATCCGCCAGTTATCATTAGTCCTATTAATATAACCAAATACCAACATCCAGCTAAAAATATAGCAAAGCTTCCAATCATACTACCAGCTATACCAGTATTTGGAATGCAACCAATTAGAGCTATTAATATTAACAATAAACCGATAAGTTCATATGAATAATTACTTTTTTCTTTTTTTGTTTCTTTTCTCTTTTTCTTTTTACTCATGGTTAAGCCTCCCTAGCATATGTTAATTATAACATATTTCTAAGCAAAAAAAAAGCCAAATAGCTTCTTAACGATAAAACCTGATCTCCCAGGGGGATGTTACATCTAAAATTTTAGGATTCTCTTTCGAGCATTCAACACCATTTTAGAATTAAACTTCCAATCGTTAACTTGTAGGTTTTTCTTAAGATGAAGCTATCTGGTAATTTAATTATATCATATGAATAATAATAATGATAGTTAATTTTACATATTAATTAAATTTTTATTAAACTTCTTGCATTACTATTAAAATCATAGGCTTACATTCAGTTTCTTTGTATAGATATTTTCCTAATTTATCTCTAATACCCATTTTTACTTTGTTGAAGTCAACATATCTTGAGTTTGTATTTTCTTCTATTACCTCTATAGATATACGGGTTGCTTCTTTTATTACTTCTATGTTATCTTTTACATATATGAACCCTCTTGTTAGTATTTCAGGTCCAGCTAATATTTGTTTTGTATTTTTATCAATAGTTACACTTACTATGACAATTCCATTATCAGCTAGTAATTCTCTATCTTTTAACACTAATTCTCCTACATCTCCACTAGATTTACCATCTATTAAGATATCATCAATTTTAATTTTTTCGTCGCTTTTTACTAATTTACCATCTAGAAAAGTAGTTACTTCTCCATTTAGTCTTAAAATTATTTGATCTTTATTGTATCCTAAATTTTCAGCTAATTTAGCATTTTCTACTTGATGACGATATTCTCCTATTACTGGAAAATAATATTTTGGATTCATCAAATTAATCATCATCATTAAGTCTTCGCTAGAAGCATGACTTCCTAGATACTTCTTACTTGATAATATTACTAAATTTGAACCTATTTTTGATATATCATCAAATACTTTTGTAACACTCTTTTCCATTCCATCATATATAGGTGAAGCAAATACTACAGTATCTGATTCATTTAATTTAATAAATTTATCATAACCTTTAATTATTCTATTCATATTTGAGAATGGTTTTTCTCTTTCGTCAAATATTAAAACAATTATTCCTTCATCATTTACATGGTGAATGTTTAAAATTCTTGATTTATCAAATGTGATATATCCTGTATCAATAGATTTATTAATTATAGTTTCTATTTTTTTGCCAACTATTACTACTTTTCTATCAGTATTCATTATTTGATTGAATATTTCTTGTATACGATATAATTGTGCTTGGAATAAATTAAATAATATTCTTCCTTCGTTTTTAGTCAATGTTTCAAGTACTATTCCACCTATTCTATTATTAGGTGTTGTAAAACCTTTCTTTTCTGAATATAAAGATTCTGTCATTAAACATAACACACCTTGTTTACCAACATAAGCTAATTTACCTATATCTGTTTTATATACATCTGGCATTGTTTGATCAAATAGGAAATTACCAGTATATACTATAGCACCATCTTTAGTATTAATTACATACCCTACATTTCCTGGTACTGAGTGTGTTAATGATATTGGGAAAATGGAAACATCTCCAAAACTAATTTTATGATGTGGTTTTATCACATTTAATTTAGCATTTTTTACATTATCACTTTCTAATTCTTCTTTTATTAGTTCCATTGTAAATTCTGTTGCATATACATTTATTTCTGGTAATTCAGTTAATATATCTGATATTGCTCCCATTTGTGTATAATGTCCGTGAGTTATAAATAATCCTTTTATTCTATCTTTATTTTCTTTTAAATAATCAAAGTTTGGAATTACATAATCTATTCCTAACATTCTATCATCGGCATATTTTAGTCCTGCATCTAATACAAAAATACTATTATCTACATCAACTATATACATATTTTTTCCGTTTTCATTTAATCCGCCTAAACTAAATATTTTTATTTTACTCATAATTTCTCCTTTCTTTATATGTAAAAAGACTAATTAATTATATCAAAAAATAATCAATTAGTCCATATTAAATGGAAAGAACAATACGGAAACTTGTATTAGTATCATTTTCCCCATTACTATTATTAAAGCTAAATATACTATTTTCTCCACTTCTTATTAAAAATGGACTTGAATATGTTGTAATTTTTGATATGTCATCAAACCATAATTTAAAGTTACCCAAATTATTATCAATTATTATTTCTTTTATTCCATCACCTAAATTGCCATCAACATATTTATACCATGGATAATTGATATTTGAAGTTACTAGATAACTATCATAAAGTCTATCATCTGACAGATTCATTCCTTCTATAACATTTTTATTTAATTTTCCTGTTTCATCTTCTAATAAAGCCATTACATATTCATAGTTACCACCAACCATATCATATATCCCTGTAGTATTACCTGTTGTTGATGAAGAGTTATTTGATTCGTTCCATGCATAATTGTTTTCACATGATAGTGTGTTACTGTTTAATGAATTATTTGAGGCACTACACCCTGTTATGATTGAACTTAATTTCCACTGATTTTCATATAATGGTTTTTGATCATTATGTCCTGTATTAGTGTTATTTTTATTAATTTTTGTACAACTGTCGCTATCACATTTTCCGTATAATGAATATGTTAAGTATGATACTGCTCCCCATTCACTATTTTTAATTAAATGAGAATTTAAACTAGAATTAACACTTTTAGATAAATTGAATGCTTCTACAATTGTTTTATTAGTTAAACTTCTTACATTGGGTTTTATTATTACGTTATTTCCTATAGTTGCTACTGAATAATTTATATTTTGTTTCAAAAATAAACTTTTATTTGTGTATGTTTCTTCATTATAACTTGTTTCAAATTTTCCTACCCATATTCCATTTGTATTTAATGATGTAAATGCAGGATGGGTTAACCATTCACCATTTTTAGTACCATTTGATATTTTTTCATTCTTATTTTCAAATACAATATCAATTGGTGTTTCTTGATTTCCATTTGGATAATTTGAATTATTATTTACATTCCATAATTGGTATCTAAATCTTGGTATCCATACATAGTATTGTTTAATATCTTCTTCGTTTATAATATCGCCTTTTTTATAATTTTTTTTGTTTTTTAATATTACAGCATTAGCCCATGATTTAGATTCATAACTATACCACTTTTCTTCTATATCAGCATATATTACATTGCCTTTATCATCTATAATTACGGGCACTAAATCACCTTTAAGTTCTGGATCTGCTCCATTTAACAATTCTTCTTTATATTTTTCATGAATTGTTCCCTTAATAGTTTCATCGCCTTTTTTTATAATATACCCGTTCATTAATAATTGATAGTCTGTTACTTTATTATTTTCTATCTTAATAAATCCTGATACTGGTGTTTTACCATTAATACTTATATTATATTTTTCTTTTAAACTTTCAAAGTCATTATATAATCCATCTTTGATTTGTTCTTTTACTACTCCTGATTCATATACTAATATTTGTTGTTCTAATACTTCTATGTAATCATTTATCAACGTTTCTGTTTCTTTTCTTTTATTTTCTTCTATCACATCTATTGTATATGGTATTACTAAAGATGCTGTTAGAATTATAAGTGTTAAGAATGCTATTACTTCAAAAATTTTTCTCATAATCTACTCCTCACAAGTATTATATATAAATTTAATAATATTATCAAGGTTATATTTTAATATAATCGATATGTTCCTTATAAATAGGATTTAATAACCTTAATATAAATGATGAACTATTTGATATTTTTCTTACTCCACCATTTATAATTAGATTTGTGTTATTTTTGGTTATTTTTCCCCTACAATTTTTAGGAAAAAATGATGAATATGGACCAACTATACCATTATTTCCTTTTTTGAATATTGGTAGTACTAATCCATTATGCATATGACCTGATAATATTAAATCTGTTTTTAGATTGTAGTTTAATATATTTATTGGAGAATGTGCTAGTAAAATATTGTATTTATTTTTTATAAATTTATTTTCTATATTCTTTAGGTCTTTTGTCATATCTAGTTTTTCATATTTTTGAAATAATAAATAATGTTTATGATAGCCTATAAAATTAATGTCATCAATTATAATATTTTCATTGTCTAAAAAATAAACATTTTTTATTTTGTTTAATTTTTTGAAAAATGATGTTGTATTTTTATACTTTAATTTATGTTTCTTTATTATTAATTCATCATGATTACCATATGATAGTATAACTTTTGATATTTTTGATAATTCTTTTATAAAATTAATTAAATATTCTATTTCTTTTTCTTCTATAATAGTAGCATCATCTATAATATCTCCTGGTATACATATATAATCAGGTTTATTAAACTTAATATTTTCTATTATTTTTTTTAAATTTTTTAATGGATATTTTTTACTGTAATGAATATCAGCAAATAGCGCTATTGTTTTATTATATTTATTGCTTAGATTGTAATGATTTTCTATCATAATTTCTCCTTAAAACAAAATTCAATTAAATATTTATATCTAAATACTTCTGCTTTACAGACTTTATTTATCTTCATATATATTGTTTTTTTATGTAATTTAATTATATTATAAATGCATATGTACATCAATACTTTTTGACAAGTACTTTCCTAATATATAAAAAATAATCAACACTAGTTGATTATTCATTATTAAACATTTCCATTCCACTAGTGAAATTTGATACTAGTTCATTGAATTTTTTTAAATTTTCCTCAAGATCTTTTTGATCTTGTTCATATTTTTGTTTATTTTCTTCTAAAGTTTTTTTATCTTGTTCTAATAATTCTCTTTCTGCTTTTATTTTAGCTTCTTTTGTTTCAATAAATTCTTGTTGTTGTCTTTTTGTTTCTTTTTGCTCTTCAATAAATTTTATTTTTTGTTTTTCTAAAGTATTTTTTTCTTCTTCTAAAGCAGTTCTTTTTTGTATTAAGTCATTTTGTAAATTTTCTAGTTCTTCTTTTTTCTTTCCAAACTTTTCTTTTAATTCTTCACGATATTCTTTTATTCTTTCTATTTCCATTTCTGTTTTCTTTTCGTGATCTTCTCTTTGTTTTTTTATTATTTCTGCTTGTTTTAGAAGTTTATCTTTCATAGCAACACTTTTATTGAAAATTTCTGTTGCTGCTTTTACATTTTCATTTGCTATTTCAAAAAAATTTTTAACATTTGAATCAGGTTTGTCTTCAATTAAATCATTAAAATTATTATCTACATTAGAAATTGGATTTATTTCTAAATCCATTTCATCATCAATATTTAATAAATCGTCCATTAATCTCTTTCAGGTAATTGACCAAATCCAGAATTGAATTGTGTTACTAATTCTTTGAAACGAGCACAACTTTGTGATAAGTTTTTACTTTCTTGTTCTAATTTATTTTGTTCATTTTGTTTATATTCTTCAAATTTTGCTTTTTCTTTTTCTAGGCTTTCTTTACCAAGAGATATTGCTTTATATTCTCTTTCTTTTTCTTCATTGAATGCTTTTCTTTCTGAACTAATTTGTTCATTAGCTAATGATATTTTTGAATATTCTGTTTCTTTTTCTTTTTCAAATTCAGTTTTTTTATCTTCAAGTCTTTGTTTTTCTGAAGCTATTTTTTCTTCTTCTATTTCTTTATATTTTGAAAATTGTTCTTTTTCTTCTTCTAATGATGTTTTAGCAATTTGTACACTTTTATCTTGTAGAGATAATTCACTTTTTGTTGCTTCTACTTCTGCATTAAATTCTTTTTCTTCATTTTGTAAACGTATTTTTTGTGTTCTTTCAAATTCTTCTAATTTTTCTTTTTCTTGTCTAATTAGATCTTTTTGTGTTTCACAATATTTTTCAAAATCTTTCTTTTCTTCTTCTAATTTTTGTTTTTCTTCATTTAAAGAAGCTTCATTTAGATTTACTTTTTTCTTTTGTTCTATTAAATTAGAAATAAAATTATTTGCACCTGCAACATCATTATATAAACTTGAAAACATACTATCAAAGCCATTATCTTTTGGTTGTTCTTTTAATTCTTTTACTTCTTCTTTTGTTTCAACTTGAGGAACAATTCTTGGTTCTTTTATTTCTACAGTTTGTTTTTGTTCTTTTTGTGGTTCGTTTTTTGATTCTTCTTTTTCTAAACGACTTTCTATTTCTTTTATTTGAGCTGCAATTTCATCATTGAAAACATTATTTATTTCTGGTACATTTAATTCCTTTTCCATATTTAACACTCCTTTTATTCTTTTCCCCTATGATATGTACTCTAATATCATATCCATGATATCATAAATTTTATAAAATTTCTACTATTTTTATTATTTTTTTATTTTTTATCCTTCTACTAATCTATTTATGAATGAAAATGAGGCTTCTACTGTATTTTTTACTATTTTACTAAAATTGTCTGACAAATATAATCCTGTCTTTGATAGATTGTTTGAATAGCTTACTTCTTCTTCTATTAAATAATCCTTTAAATCTATATTTTTTCCTTCTTTTATATCATTTTCAAACTTTTCTATTTTGTCTTCTGTTAATACAACTTTTTTATGTAACTCATATTCATAATATCCACTTAATCCAGCTATGTAAAGTGTTAAAAAGGTAAAAAATAGTGCTATAAAAATTTTAGAAAATATACTCCCCCACACACTTTTCTTTTTAGTTTCTTCCATTTATATACTCCTTTATTATTTCTGCTAATAAATTAATAGTATTTACTATTTCACCCATTGAATTTTTATATCCGCCACATTCTATCAAAATTGAATTAGGATTTAAATCTTGATTATAAATACCATTTACATTTTTACCACTCTTTGTTATTACTCCTCTTGTTAGAGTTGGATATTTTTCTTTTATCATATTGTTTATAGTATTTGTTATGTTTAAATTTGCCTCATAATTTTCGTGTTCCATTCCTACAACAAATAGTATTTTGGCATATTCTTTATTATTTATAGTTACAGTTGATGCATTTTTTTCTATTGCATCTCTATGTAAATCGATTATTAAATCTAAATTTTGATTATTTTCTAAAGTTTTTTTTACATAATATCTACTTGCTTCATAACTTTGATAATATTTTAAATTATTTTGTGTTATATACTCATTTATATTTGATGATTCTACTATCGTTGGAATTCCTTCCTTATTTAATTCCTCTTTCAATAGATATGATGCCATTAACACATTGGGTGTTATATTATTATAATTTGTATTGTCATAACTTTCCAGTTGATGAGTATTATATATATATACTCTAGGTTCATTTACTTGAATTGGATTTGGGTCATATACATATTCTGATTTATTTCCTATTTCTTCATCTTCAAATTCTTCTATTTCTTTTCCAAATACTGTTTCTAATATTCCTTTTGAGGATAAATCAATATTAAATATTTGCCTTATAGTTTTAATTATTGAAAATTTATTTTCATATAATAAATGATGATTTGAATCTTTTAACATATAAGCTATAAATTCTTGATTAGAATTAGCTAATTTGAAATTAAATAGTGTATTTGTAAAAAAATTAAAGAAAAATAATGTTAATGCTGTAAAAAAAGTTATTTTAAATATACTTATTTTTTTAACTTTTTTACTTTTAAATTTCTTCATAATTATCACCAATTCTATTATAAGTAATCATTCTTAAATAAAATGTCAAAAAAAGATACTTTTTCAAGTATCTTCATATTATATATTATTTAGTTTTTCTTTTATAGTTTTACTTACAAAAGACATGTCAGCTTTACCTCTTAATTTAGGTGAAACTAATCCCATTATTTTACCCATATCTGAAGGAGCTTTAGGATTAACCTCATTAAATGCTTCTTCTATTATTTTTAGTACTTCTTCTTCACTTAATTGTTCAGGCATATAAGTATTTAAGATTTCAATTTCTGCATTAGTTTGATCAATTAAATCTTGTCTATTACCTTTTTCGAATTCTACAATTGATTCTTTTCTTGTTTTAATTTGTTTAGAAATTACCATAACTACTTCTTCATCAGTTAAAGGTCTTTTTAAATTTAATTCTTCCATTTGCATAGCGCCTTTTACCATACGAATTACTGATAATTTTGTTTTTTCTTGATTTTTCATTGCTTCTTTTAAATCGTTTAAAATTTTTTCTCTCATATTAATCCCTTTCTAAATAAAAAGAGCAAAAAAGCTCTTAGTAATTATTTCTATTATTTTTTCTACTATTTTTAATAGCTTCTTTTTTAGCTAATCTTCTTTTAACGCCTGGTTTTAAATAACCTTCTTGTCTTTCACGTACTTTTTTGGAGAAACCATCTTTCGCATTTTTTTGTTTTAATGTTTTTAAGGCACCATCTACATTTCCGTTTTTAACAACTACTGTAGCCATTGATAATCCCTCCCTTCTCAAACTATTGGTATTATATCAAATTAATTTTAGCATTTCAACATTTTTTGACAATTAATCATTAAAAAATAGCCTTTTTTGACTATTTTTTAATATTTTTATTATTAAATTCTATTTTAAACCATGTAAATAGTCCTTCTGTTGGAACAGAGATTTTAAATACGAATAAATTTTCTTTTAATTTAGAAATATAAATTGATGAAAGATTTCTATATATATCATCTACAAGATTATTTTTTATTTCAAAATCTAAAAATCTTGAATTGTTTTCATTAGGCTTTTTTATAAACGATTCAATTATTGTGTATTTTTGTAATATTTCAGTTGGAATTTTCGATAATTTATTTAATTCTTTTAAACTACATAGTATATCTATATTTATCCATGCGTCTTTATTATTTTCATCCATTCCAGACAATGTTAAAGATATATATTCTGATTGTTTGCTATTAGAAACAACATCAAATCCTAATTTATATTCTAATTGTGCTCCTATTATATTTTTATTATTTATCTCAAATACATAATCATACACATGAAGTTTCATAATATCACCAGTTCAATTATACTCTAATTAATCATTAAAAAATAGCCTTTTTTGACTATTTTTATAAGTTTATTATAAAGAACACATTCTACCGTATCTAATACGACGAATTGCTGTTCCTAAACTTCTTCCTAAATCTAATAAACTATTAAGTCCTCTTATAGCTGAACTTATCAAAGAAGCTGTTAGATTTAAACCTCCATTTATTTCTTTTAATTCATTGTTTGTTAGTAATTTCATATATCCTCCTATCTACAACCTAGTGGTCTTAAATATCCATCCACTATACCAATTAAAAATGTAAATATTGATCCTATTCCTAATATACTTGTTAATGACCAACCACCATTTATTTCCTTTAATTCTTTTTCATTTAATGTTTTCATATATACCTCCTCTAATCGCAATCGTTTTACCTGTTACATATAGTATCTTAGCATTCTAAATATAAGTAAGAAAAATAATCTCATATAGTCCTTTCTAAATCAATTACCTTATCAAATAAATCAATATTTTCTTTCCTATGACTTACAAATACAATTATCATATCTTTATAATTATTCATAATATTTTTTAGAATTTTTCTTTCTAAATCAATATTAACTTCACTTAATCCTTCATCTATTAAAAGTAATTTAGGCCTCTTAATAATAGAACGAGCTAAGATAATTCTTTGTTTTTCACCGCCTGATAAGTTATAACCATTTTCTTCAATTAATGAATTTCCTTTTAACTTACGTGATTCTATAACACCTTTAAGTTCACATATATCTATAACTTTATCTAAGTCTTCTTTATTTTTATTAGCTATTAAAATGTTATTATATATTGTATCAGTAAATAGTATTTCATTTTGTGATATATATATTATATCTTCATTATTAGAACTATAGTAACCTTTTATTTTTTTTAATAGTGTTGATTTACCTACACCACTTGGGCCTAATATAATAGTGTTTTTAAAATATGAGTTAATTGTTTTTTCTTTTTTATATGAATTTGGTATAAATAAATCTTCAATACATTTTATCGATATTTTTATATCTTTAAGGTCATGTAAATAATCTATTATATTTATAAAAGGTTCTGAAAAATTGTTATACAGAGAGAAAAATAAAACAAAATCACTTATTCGCATAATTCCATCTTTAATAAATTTTGTACCAATTAAAATAAATACTATATTACCAATTATATATATTAGATTTTGTAATGTGTATTCTTTAATATTTATTAAATTATATTTATTTCTTATCTTTAAAAAATTATTATTTTTTTCTTTTATTTTGTTTATTATACAATCTTCGATATTTAAACCTTTAACTGATTCAAAACCACTTACAGCTTCATATAAATATGAATCAATAATACTTTTATTACTTATGGTTTCTGTTAGATAGCTTGTCCTTTTTTCTTTATATATTAATGTCGTTAAACAAATAAAGAAAGTTAATATTGATATTATAAATAACATTTTAATATTTATTACATACATTACTATAAATGAAAATATGATTATTAATAAATTAATTGTTAAATTTGAAAAAGTATTAATAATAAAATTGCTTACTTTTTCTATGTTTGTTATTTTTGATAACATTTCACCAGTAGTACGATTGCGATAATATTGATAAGGAAGAAAAATGATTTGTTCAAATATTTTTTGATATAAAGATTGATTTATTTTAAATTGTAATTTTAATATCGATTTATTATTTATTATTTCTAAAATATATTTAGTTATAGCTATCAAAATAACTATAGGATAAATTATCATATTAATATTATCTAAAAGTATTTTTATAGAAAGGGTTATTATAGTTGTTAATAAGGTTATTATTATGCTTAAAATTAAAATTGAAAATATATTTTTTTTATTATTTGATAATATTAATTTTATTTGTTCTTTAATAATTGGTTGTTCCTTTATTAATGGAAGTTTTTTTAAGGGTGAAAAGGATATTATGATATTTTGATATATTTTTTTAAAATCTTCCATTTTTATTTTTTTTAATTTAGTTGCAGGATCACCAATTATTAATTCTTGTTTTTTGTAATTTATTTCATATATAACTACATAATGTTGATAAATTTTATCAATTACAGTGTAAGCTATAACAGGTAATATTTTAGAATCGATTTCTTCTAACTTTACTTCATATCCAGCAGAATCTAATCCTATTTTCTTTGCTCCTTCAATTAAGTCATAAGCGTTAGTACCACTTTTAGAAGTATTAGTTAATATTCTTAAATTTTCTATCGGGTAGTCTCCACCATAATATTTTATTATCATCTTTAAAGAAGCTACTCCACAATCTTTTAAGCCAATCTGTTTTTCAAAAGGATATTTTTTCATCTTTTTTCCTCCTCACTATATAACATAGCAAGTTTTTGAAAAATACCTAAAAAAAATGAATAAATTTTAATTTTTTATTCATTTTTATATATTTTAACCTTTTTTGAACCATATTTTTTGTCTTTTATTAATTTTAAATCGCATTTTATATCTTCATTTTCATATTCACAAACAATTATTCCATCTTTATTTAACATATTTAATTCAATTATTTTTTTTATTGATGGAGTTATTAAATTATCTTTATATGGAGGATCTAAGAAAATAACATCAAATTTTTTATTTTTTAATTCTTCTAAAGCCATTAAATATTCTTTTTCTATTAGAATACTATTTTCTATTCCCTTTAAATTGTTTTTTAATATATTTAGTATTTGTTTATTTTTGTCTACAAAGTAACAAATACTGGCTCCATTACTTAGTGCTTCTATACCAAGTGAACCACTTCCTGCAAATAAATCTAAACAAATACTATCTTTTAAATTATTTTGAATTATTCCAAATAATGATTCTTTTACTCTATCCATTGTTGGTCTTGTTCCCTCTATGTCAAAACCATCTATTTTTTTTCCTTTATATTTACCACTTATAATTCTCATAATTAATCACCAAATATATTATATCACTTATTTAGTGTAGACATAACATTTTGTAACATAGTTATTGTATCTAATGCTTTGCTTATTTTATAACTTGGCCTTAATTCATACTTATCTTTTACCTCTTCTTCAAAAGTTTTAAACATTTCTGGATTTCTATTTAAATATTTATACCAAATTGAATTTTCTCTTAAATATCTTAAATAGTATGGGTTGTTTTTTATTTTAAACTGTAATTCTAAGGTCATTAATCTTCAAAGTGTTTATATATGGGTCTTGGTTTATAAGTCGTTTCAGTACTTGAATTATTTGAAGTGCCAAAATCTTGTAAAACACTTATTACTCTACCCACACTATTTAAACCATCCTGTACTTCATCTAAGTTTAATGTTTTAAACCAATTTACAAATTCGCTTAAAACACCAGAACTTACTACTTCTTTTTTTACAGTGTTTTGTTTATATTCTTTATATTCATTCCACACTTCACTATTTTCTCCATACATATCATACATTTCATAAAATTTTTGCCATGTCATTTCATTATTTTTTACAAATTTATATAAATTAGGATTTTTTTTAACAAATTCTTTAAATTCTATCTTACCCATATCAACCACCTAATTTATTATATGTTTTTGTACTATTTAATTTACCATTTATAGAATCTTTTAGGAAGAAATAATCTCTATTATTAAAATCACAAACAAATATTTTTTTATTATATATGTTTAATATTTTAAATATATAAGGACTGTTTACATTGGTCAAAATAATAATACTCGAATAATTAACTTGAATATATGTCTTTTCTAGTACTGAATTTAATTTTATTATTTTTTTTGAATAGTTTGTATATTCAAATTTATTTTTAATATAATTTAGAATTACATTTTTACTTATTATATTACAGAATTTATTATATAAATATAATCCATTTTCTAAATCATATTTATTCATTTTATATAAATAATATAATGCTTTGTATAATAAATATGGACTATATCTATATTTATTATAATATTCATCTTTTATGATAAACAAATAGTATTTTCTCATATTATCACCATTTATATTTTAAAAAAAAGCGAACTATTATTTTGTCGCTTTTTATTATTTTAAATATTTTTTTAAATATTCTCCTGTATAACTTGCTTCAACGTTAGCTATTTCTTCTGGTGTACCTGTTGCTACTACATTACCACCTAAATCTCCACCTTCTGGACCTAAGTCAATAATATAGTCTGCTACTTTGATTACATCTAAGTTATGTTCTATTACAAGTACAGTGTTTCCACTATCTACTATTCTATTTAATATAACTAGTAATTTTTTAATATCATCTGAATGTAATCCTGTAGTTGGTTCATCTAGTATGAATAAGCTTTTTCCAGTAGGTTTTTTTTGAAGTTCTTTGGCTAATTTAATACGAGCCGCTTCTCCCCCACTTAAAGTAGGAGCTGGTTGACCTAATTTTATATATGATAATCCAACATCACATAACATTTGTAATTTGTTTTTTATTTTTGGAAATGCATCAAAGAATTCTAATGCTTCTTCTACTCTCATTTCTAGTACTTCATATATATTTTTATCTTTAAATTTTACTTCTAGTGTTTCTTTATTATATCTTGTTCCACCACATACTTCACAAGGTACATATACATCTGGTAAAAAGTGCATTTCTATTTTTTTAACACCATCACCCCAGCATGCTTCACATCTTCCACCCTTTACATTGAATGAAAATCTTCCTTTTTCATATCCTCTTATTTTAGCTTCTTTTGTTTCTGTGAATACATCTCTTATATCGTCAAATACACCTGTATAAGTTGCTGGATTACTTCTTGGTGTTCTTCCTATTGGAGTTTGAGTAATATCTATTACCTTATCAATATTTTCTAATCCTTTTACACTTTTGTAATTTCCTGGTTTTTCTTTTGAAGAATATAAGTTATTCGCAACTACCTTATATAGTATTTCATTAACTAAAGTAGATTTACCACTACCACTTACTCCTGTTACACAAGTAAAAGTTCCAAGTGGTATTTTAACATCTATATTTTTTAGGTTATTTTCTTTACATCCTTTAATTTCTAGATATTTTTTATTTCCTTTTCTTCTAGTTTCTGGTACTTCTATTTTTTCTTCTCCAGTTAGATATTTTCCAGTTAAACTGTTTTTATTTTTCATTACTTCTTCCGGTGTTCCTGCTGCTACTACATTACCACCATGTAGTCCTGCTCCTGGACCTATATCTACTAAATAATCTGCTTGTAACATTGTATCAGTATCATGTTCTACAACTATTAAAGTATTTCCTAAGTCTCTCATTTCCAACATTGAATTTATTAATCTTTGATTATCCCTTTGATGTAATCCAATACTTGGTTCATCTAATACATATAAAACTCCTGTTAATCTTGAACCGATTTGAGTTGCTAATCGAATACGCTGTGCTTCTCCTCCACTTAGTGTTCCAGCACTTCTATCTAGTGTTAAATAGTCTAATCCTACATTTATTAAAAATTCTAATCTTGATGATATTTCTTTAACTATCATTTTAGCTATTTCTTCTTCAGTTTTAGTTAATTTTAAATTAGTTAGAAATTGATATAAATCTCTAATACTTAATTTAGTTATTTCATAGATGTTTTTTTTGTTTACTTTTACTGATAAAACAGCTTCACTTAAACGTGCTCCATGACAAGTTGGACAAACTGATTCAGTCATATATCCTTCTATCCATTCTCTTATCCATGTACTTTTTGTTTCTATGTATCTTCTTTCTAAATTAGTTATAACACCTTCATAATAATTTTTTGTTTTTCTTGTATTTCCATTTTTTGATACATAGTTAAATTCTATTATATCTTTTGAACCATATAAAATTATATTTAATTCTTCTCTTTTTAATTTATTAATAGGTTTATCCATATCTATATGATAGAAATCACAAGTTGCTTTTAATTCTGTATATGTAATATTATTTGTATCATCTATATTGATTGCTACTATAGCACCTTCATTAATACTTAAATCTTTATTTCTAATTAATAAATCTTCATCTAATTTGTATTTTATTCCTAATCCTTTACAATCTGGACAAGCTCCATATGGAGCATTAAAAGAAAATAATCTTGGTTCTAATTCTGGTAGTGAAAAATCACATTCTGGACAAGCATATGATTCACTCATTAAAAATTCTTTATCACCTATTACATCTATTACTACTTTTCCTTTAGCTAGTTTAGATGCTATTTCAATTGATTCATATAATCTACTTCTAATTCCGTCTTTTATAATTAATCTATCAATAATAACATCTATATTATGTTTCTTTGTTTTTTCTAATTCTATATTTTCAGTTAAATCATATTCATTTTCATCTACTCTAATTCTTACATATCCGTCTTTTTTTAAATTTTCTAATAAATCTTTATGTGTTCCTTTTTCTCCATGTACTACTGGACTTAGTATTCTTATTTTAGTGTTTGATTCTAATTCTAGTACTTGATTAGTCATTTCTTCAATACTTTGACTTGTTATTGGCTTGTTATGTTTAGGACAATAAGGTACACCAATTCTTGCAAATAATAGTCTTAAATAATCATATATTTCAGTTACCGTTCCAACAGTACTTCTTGGGTTTTTATTTGTACTTTTTTGATCTATACTTATTGATGGAGATAATCCTTCTATACTGTCTACATCTGGCTTTTCTGAACCACCTAAAAATTGCCTAGCATATGCTGATAAACTTTCTACATATCTTCTTTGACCTTCAGCATATATAGTATCAAATGCTAAGCTTGATTTACCACTACCACTTACTCCTGTCATAACAATAAGTTTGTTTTTAGGTAGTTCTAGTGATATATTTTTAAGATTATTTTCTCTTGCTCCTTTTATGATTATTTTATCCATAAAATACCTCCAAATCGTTTAATATTATACCATAATTTTTAAAAATTAAACAAAAAAAGAATTTAACCAATAATTCCTTTTAATAAACCAAATGATATAAACATCATTATAATACTTGCCATAATAACACCTAGTGTAGCGGCTAGAAAAGATTTTTTCTTATCCATTTGTAATACTGAAGCTATTAAGCAACCTGTCCAAGCTCCTGTTCCTGGAAGTGGAATTCCTACAAATAATGTTAATCCCCAGAAACCTACATTTTCTATTTTTGATTTATTTTTTTCTACTTTTTTATCTAACCATGTAGCGATTTTATTTAAATGTTTTTTACCATGCATCCACTTTAATATAGAACCCATAAACCATAATATAAATGGTATTGGTAAAATGTTTCCTATTATTGAAATTATATAACTTGGTATTGGATCTAAGCCAATCAATGAAGCTGCAAGCAATCCACCTCTTAATTCTAATATTGGCATTAATGATATTATAAATACCATTATTTCTTTTCCAAAAGTCATTCCTGTTATTCCTGAAAACAATCCCACTACTGCATTTACAAGTTTTTCTGTCATATTATCACCTTGTTAATTATAGCATAATGTATTACTTATTTCAATTATTGATTTATTATTATTGAATTATTGTCGTTAGCTGAATCTAATTTAATTTGTTCGGATTGTATGTGGCTAACACCTACCATGAACAATAAAAATAACATAACTCCTTTGCTTGTTAATAATTCTTTCATACTATTACCTCCTTCGTAACTAAATAATAACACGAACATTTATTCGTGTCAATAAGTTTTTGATAATTTTCGAACGAATGTTTGACAAAGTGTAAAATATATGTTAAACTATGTTTGTAATGAAAAGGAGGAATTCAATTTTGGAAAGTTTAACTAAACGTCAAGAAGAAATTTTAAACTATTTAAAAGAATTCATGGTTAGTCATGGATATCCACCTACTGTAAGAGAAATTGGTAAAGATTTAGGATTATCTAGTCCTGCTACTATTCATACACATTTAAATAATCTAGCTAAAAAAGGATTTATTAGAAAAGATGAATCTAAAAATAGGGCTATTGAATTATTAGTAGAAAATGAATACGCTAATCGTGATGAAAATGTTGTTAATGTTCCACTACTTGGAAAAATAACAGCTGGTAGTCCAATTGAAGCTATTGAAAAACCTAATGAATATTTTTCTATTCCATCTTACTTAGTTCCAAGAAATAAAGAAGTTTTTACTTTAAATGTTAGTGGTTGTAGTATGATAAATGCTGGCATATTAGATGGTGATATAGTTATCGTTGAAAGACAAAATACTGCTCGTAATGGAGAAATAGTAGTAGCAATGACAGATGAAAATGAAGTTACATTAAAAACTTTTTATAAAGAAGATGGTTATTTTAGATTACAGCCAGAAAATGATACAATGGATCCAATTATATTAAATAATGTAACTATATTAGGAAAAGCTATAGGCTTATATAGAAAAATATAAAAAAGTATCTTAATCAGATACTTTTTTTGAATATTTACATCCACAATAATTTTGTCTATATAAATTATATATTTTTGAAAACTCTATTGATTTTTTATATCCTTCTTTTTTCTTAAAATCAGAATACAAATATTTAATATTATATATTTTTTCTAATTCACTACCTATTTCATTTAACTTTTGACTATTTTTATAAGGACTTACCGTTAATGTAGTTCCAAAATAATCATAGTTATTTTTTTTAGCTAAATTTGCTGTTTTTTCTAAACGTAATCTATAACATTTAAAACATCTAGGTCCGCCTTCTAATTCTTGTTCTAATCCATGTATAGTTTCTTCAAATAAGTCATTGTCATAATCACAATCCATTATATCAACTTTATTAACAAATGGCATTTCATTTATAAGTTTAATTTGTTCTTGTTTTCTTTTTTCATATTCTTCTTTTGGTGATATATTAGGGTTGTAATATAAAACTGTTATTCTAAAATATTTACTTAAATAATTCAAAACATAACTACTACAAGGAGCACAACAACTATGTAATAATAATGTTGGTGTATAATCTAAGTTGTTTATTATTTTTTCTAGTTCATTACTATAATTAATCATTTGTATCATTTTTAATTTTCTTTAATATTGTTTTAAAATTAGGAAAAGCTTTTACTAGACGTTTTGAAAATATTGATTTATTTTTTAAGACTTCTTTTACTTTGGCTGTTATTTCATTTGTACTATCTTTTCTAACATCGTTAGCAACTAATTTGAAATTATATATAATTCTAAATGATACAATACAATCAATAACAAATACAATAGCTAGCACTATAGCAATAATATTTAATATATTAATTGGTATTATATCTAAAAACTTAGTTAAATAAGGAATAACTAAATAAACAGAAAATAATCCACCTATTCCAAATAATACAAGAGTTTCTAAACATATTCTTCCATTTATATTGAATTTTTTATCAGTGTAATCCCACCATCTAGTTTTAAATATTTTTTCCATTATTAATGATGTGAAATATTCTAATATAGCACATTCAACTATAGTTAAGAAGAATAGAGCTACAGGATCGTTATAATATTTATTTAAACATATGTAAATATATAGTCCACCTACACCATATATTGGACAATATGGACCTATTAAGAATCCCCTATCTACAATTTTTTTCTCCACTACTGAAACATTTATCACTTCAATTATCCAACCACATATTGAATAAAATATAAATATAATAAATAATTTTGTTAAATCCATAACTTCACTCTTTCCTTCTTTTTATTATTTTTTTAATTTTTATTAATGTGTTATCTACTTTCTTTTTTGTTATATTTAGTTTATTTGCTATATCAAAATATTTGAATCCTCTTAATTTTAATTTTAATATTTCTTTTTCTAATGGATTTAGTTGTTTATATATATATTTTAGTTGATCACTTATTTCTATATTATTTGGTTCTTTGTATGCATAGTTTAAGTCATCCATCCATTCAACAGCATTATTTAAGCATTTATCTTGTTTACACTTTCTTATTTTATTTATAATATAATAATTTATTAACTTAGTTGCATATGTATAAAATATATTGTCATATTCTTCTTTAAAGTAATAAATAGCATAATCTAAAGCTGCCATACCTTCTACAACATAATCGCTAAATTCTAAACCTATATTATTATATAATTTATTTGCTTTTCTTGCAAGATTTAATATTATTGGTTTATATTTTTTTTGTAAGATTTCATAAGCTAATTCATTTTTTTCTTTAGCTAAATATATTAATTCATAGTCATTATATTCTTCTAGATTTAATTGCTTCATAAACTATGATACCTGTTGATACACTAGCATTTAAGCTATCTGTTGTACCTATCATTGGAATTGTAGCTATAAAATCACAATTTTCTTTTACAAGTCTACTCATTCCACTACCTTCATTTCCAATTACGATAGCTATATTTCCTTTGTAATCAATTTTATCATAATCTGTTCCTTGCATATCAGTACCTACAATCCAAAAGTTTTTTTCTTTTAATTCTTTTATTGTTTGTACTAGGTTTGTCACTTTTGCTATTTTCATATTTTCTGTTGTACCTGTTGATACTTTTATTACAGTAGCATTTACTTCTACTGATCTATCTTTTGGAATAATTATTCCATCTACTCCTGCTGCTTCACATGTCCTTATTATTGCTCCAAAATTGTGTGGATCTTCTAAATGATCTAATATTACTATTAAAGCATTTGGAATATTTATAATATCATCGATATCAGCATATTTATAGTCTTCTACTTCTAAGATAATTCCTTGATGCAATCCATCTACCATTTTATCCATTTCATACTTTTCCATGTATTTTACTGGAATATTATTAGTATCAATATTATCTTTAAAGTTTTTTGATAAGTATATTTTTTTTATTTTATTTTTTTCTTTTAAATATTCTGTTGCAACATTTTTTCCATATATATACATATTAAACCTCCAATATTTTGTTTATTATTTCTTCTAATCTTTGTTTATTATTTAAATATAAATATCCTATTAATGTTTCAAAACCTGTAGCATATTTATATGTAATAATATCAGTATTTTTTGGTGCTTTATGACTTTTAGTATTTCTCCCTTTTTTTACATAGTTTAATTCTTCTTCTGTTAAATAAGGTGTTATTTCGTTTAATATTCTTACTTGATTTTTAGCACTTACATACTTAATTGCTTCTTTTTGTAATTCTTTTACTTTTACTATATTTTTATTTAGTAAATATTCTCTTACATATAATTCGTATACAGCATCTCCTAAATAAGCTAAAGATAAAGTATTATATTCTATCAAATGTTATACCTCTTATTAATCCTGATTTCATATCATTTAAAATAACACTATATACCTTGTCATAATCTACTATACCACCACGTTCTAAACAACCTCTTTTTTTACCTATCCATTCTAAATTTTCTATATAGTCTTCACTATAGTTTTCTAAACTATATCTATTTTTTAGTATTTCTGGATAATACTTATTTAGTGTATCTAAAATGTATTCCACTACTACATCAAGTGGTAGTATTTCTTCTTTTATAGCTGTTAAACTAGCTAGATTAAGAGCAACATCATCAGCAAATTTTGGCCATAGTATTCCTGGCGTATCTAAAAGTTCTACATCTTCATTTATACGAATCCAATTTAAGTCTTTAGTTACTCCTGGTTTATTTCCAACATTTACAGCTTTTCTTCCAACTAATCTATTTATTAATGTTGATTTTCCTACATTAGGAATTCCTACTATTAATACTCTTGTTCTTCTTTCTTTTAATCCATTTTGTTTTCTTTTTATATTTATTTCATTCATCATTTCTTTAGTAGCATCTATTATTTTTTTTGTTTCATTTTCTTTTGTTAAATCTACACCTATTACTTTGTATCCTAGGTTTTCATAGTATTTAATCCATTCTGAAGTAACCTTCTTATCACATAAATCCATTTTTGTCATTATTAATATTTTTGGTTTATTTTGAATTATTTCATCAATATCTTTTATTTTTGATGAATATGGAATACGGGCATCTATTACTTCATACACAATATCAATTACGTTTAAGTTTTCTTTTATTAGTCTTTTAGCTTTCGCCATATGTCCTGGATACCAATTTATATTTGTTTTATTTTCATTATTCATTATTTTCACCTACTTCGTTATTAATGGCATATTGTGGTAAATTGGATGGAATATCACATTTATCTGTTGGAATCCCCCTTGTATCTAGAATTTTCATAAGAGCAATACTTAGTGCTGCATTTTGCATAACTCTTTTTCTCATTTCTATTATTGCATGTGGATTGTTTATATCTATATCATCAATTTTTTGTATACGTTTTCTAAACATTCTTTTCCATTCTTCAATATTCCACTGTCCATTATATTCTCCCCATAAATATTCTTCAAGCTTTCTTGAAGCAATTATCACTTCTTTAATTTGTTCTTCCTCATCAGTAAATACTTTTTCATTCATTTTTATTACCATCACTTTCTTCAATAATTGACCATTGTATATTACTTTTTAACATCAATTAAATAATATTTTTATTTTTTAAAACATCTTCCAAATATTCTTTCTTTTGAATTATTAATAGTTCTTTTGGATGATATTTTTTTATTATTTCATTCCAATTATATAAATTTATTTTCAATTTATCGGTAAAAACTTTATTATTACCTCTATCATAACATCTCTTTTCCAAGACTTTCTCACTATCAAGTGTTGGGTATGCTAGATAATATTCTATATTATTTTTCTCAAAAAAATCTAATAAATGCCAATGCATTGATGTTAATACCACATCATATTTTTTTATTGCTTCTATAATTGCCTTGTAATAATTATCAGGCCACTCAATATTTTCAGGTCTTTCTTTTTTACCTTTTCTTTGTTCATATGGTATATTTTCAAAACCAGTATTATCCCATCTATAATACCCTGATTCCATATCTATAACATTGTTATATTTATTTACAATGGTCGTTTTTCCAATTGCACCAAATTCTGCTACTATAATTCCTTTAGTCATCAGAAGTTCTCCTTTTTTCTATACATTTTATAATTCTAATTGCTTCTTTTCTAACAGAGTTTTTTTCTTGTTCTGATAAATGATCATAATCAGTATCCATTTGTCTAACCAACCTATCTACTAATTCCTTTGGTATGGTTAAACTTCCATCAACATTAACTATGCATTTACTAAATAAATATTTTTGCCATCTCGACCATCTATCATGTTCAAAGTCAGCTAATAACTCAATTATATCATCATCTTTCATTGCCATTTTATTACCTCAATTTTTTCAAAATTCACTATTATTCATTTTCTTATTTTGGTAAAAAACTTAAAAATTTTATTTAAAATAAGATTTCAAATCTATTTAATTATATCATAAGTAATTATTTTTCGCATTAATATTATTAATTAATATAATAATGATGTATAATTATTACAGGTGGTTATATGAATAATAAAATTGGAATATTAGATTCAGGATTGGGTGGTTTATCTATACTTAAAAAATTAATTAAAGTACTACCAAATGAAAATTATTTATTTTATGAGGATAGCATAAATAATCCTTATGGTAATAAAACTGATAATGAAATATTTAAAATTGTTTCTAATATAGTTGATTATTTATTAAATGAAAAGTGTAAAATCATTGTAATAGCTTGCAATACCGCCACTACAGCTTGTATTAATAAATTAAGAAATAAATATGAAAATACTATATTTGTAGGAACTGTTCCTGCTATTAAAGTTTCATTCGATCATGATTTTAAAAATACTTTACTTATTGCTACACCATATACAATTAAATCAAATAGTGTACATGAATTAATTGATAATTTTAAAAAAGATAATCAAAATATTTATTTGGAATCTGGGTGTGATTTAGCTCATTTAATCGAAGTAAATGATGAAGAAAAAATAGATTTATTGCTTAATAAATTGTTGATTCCATATAAAAACAGAATTGATTCAATTGTATTAGGGTGTACTCATTATCCTTTAATAGAAAATAAAATAAAAAAAATATTACCTAACTGTAATATTATTGATGGAGCTATTGGTGTTTCTAATGAAGTTAAACACCAATTAATCAATCATAATTTATTAAATAATTCAAATAAAAAAGGAACAATTATTATAAAAAATAGTAAAGATAAAAATCTCATAAATAGAAGTTATGAAATAATAGAAACTCCTCAATAAGGAGTTTTTAATATTTTTACAAATTCTTTTGGTAATTTCGTTTCTGCTTGTAATTTTAAAGAATTATCTATTCCATATAAAGCTTCTGCTAGTGATCCTACTATACAGGCATTAGTATCGGTGTCTCCACCCATTTCAATAGTTTTTTTGATAGCATCATTAAAATTATTAGAAATATATAGAGAATATAAACAATTTTGTATTGTTTCTGAACATGTACAATTAAATTTATGAAATTGATTGTATCTAACATTAATATTTAATTTTTTATATACTTCTTCCTTTGTTAATCCATTTCTAAAATAGAAAATCATTAAAGCAATTATTGTTGCTGATTCTATTGCCTCTTTTGAATTATGGGAAGGAATGGTTGCTTCAATAGCATTTTTTCTTACCTCATCTTCTGTATTAAATAAATAACCTACTGGAGATATTCTCATCATTGCTCCATTACCAATACTTTTTCCTTGTATATCACTGTTACTCCACTTTATTAAATTAGGTGAAAATGTACTTTTAAAATAAGGACTAAAAGCTGGTTTATAATTAGAATATTTTTTTATATATTCTCTTAAATATTTATCATAATTTTTTCCATGCCTAATAGCATCTATTATAGCTATAGTTAATATAGTATCATCACTATAAAAAGAGTTTTTTTCTATTATATTTTTTACCTTAATATTTTTAATTTCTTTAGTTTGACTATATTCATAAATACTTCCTGCTAAATCACCTATTATAGCACCATACATATTATCACCTCACTATATTTATATTATATAAGAAAAAAATAGTTTTTCAACTATTTATATTTATTTATTGTTTCTTTTACTTTTTCATTATCATTTGATATAGAATATACTGTTATATTATCTCTTTTTATTTTAACAATATTTTTATTATCTTTATAATAATTGTCTAATTTATTTTCTACTTCATTAGTTATATCACTTACTATTATATAACCAAAATCACTATCTAATTTATTAGACATTACTACTATTCTATTATCAATTTCTAGACCATATTTTTCTATGATTGCTTCATTGCTTAAATTAATTGTATTGTCAAATAATTTATGTTTTGTTTCTATTATTTTATCTAATATATCTTCATTATTATCACTTACAATATAGATATAATAATCACCATATTTATATTCTGTCCTATTTATTATTTTTTCTTTTAAATTAGCTGAAGTATTAGTATCTATTAGATTAATAAAATAATTATTTATATTATCTTTTATATCAATATTAGTTTTAATTATAAATACATATGTATCTTCATTATTATAAAATGCATATTCTTCTAATTCTTTTAAATTTATGTATTTACTTAAATCATCACTAATATCTTTTAATTCTTTTTTAAATATATTATTTTCTATATTTACAATAGATTCTTCTATATCTATATTATTTGTTTCTATTTTACTTATTTCTTCACTCAGTCTATTTATATCGATAATATTTTTATTTCCACAACCAACTAATAAAAAGCAAAAAAATAGGAATATTTTTTTCATATTATCACCTAATGTTATTATGAAATTTATTCCTATTTTTATACTATTTATTTCTTAATTTAGCTCCAGTTTTTTCTACTTCTTCTATTATTTTGTTAAATGAATTCATTACTTCTTCTTCTGATAAAGTATGAGTTGGATCACTAAATACTAATTTAAATGCTAAAGATTTTGAATTTTGATCTACATTTTCTCCAATATATAAATCAAATAATTCACATTTATTTAATATTCTTCCTCCGGCTTTTTTTATTGTTTTTTCTAATTCTTCACAAGTAACATTCTTATTAACTATGAATGCTATATCTTTAGTAGATGATGGGAATTTACTTATTTCTTTATAAGTCATTTTGCTACTTCTATTGGCTAAAACTTTATCTAAGTCTAATTCTAATGCATAGACATCGCCTTTTACTACATTTGGATGTAATTTACCAATAACACCTACTTGTTTACCTTGTAATTCTATTATAGCACTTTGACCCGGATGAAATTCTTTTGGTAAATTAGATACAACTAAACGATATCTATTGTTAAATCCTAAATAGTCCATTAATTCTTCTAATACACCTTTTATTACATAAAAATCTACTTTTGTATTTTTTATATCTAAATAATAATCTCCTGTCATGAGAATTGCTAATTTATTAGTTTCTTTATAAATACCATCTTCTTTATAGAATCCTTTCCCCATTTCAAATATACTAATATTTTCTAAGTTACGATCTTTATTATATTTATATATTTCTTTTAATGAATAAAGTAAACTATATCTTAAAGTACTTCTATCTTCACTCATTGGATCTGCTAAAGATATTGGCTCAAAATTATCTATTGTGAATTCTTTAACATTATTGTATGGAATTAGAGTATAACTTAATGTTTCATTTAATCCTAAATCAACTAATTTATTTTTTATCTTTCTTCTTGTTTTGTTGTAAGTACCTGTTATAACATTTAATACTGGTAATTTCCCTTTAATGTTATCCATTCCATAAATTCTTCCTGCTTCTTCTATTAAATCCTCTTTAATATTTACATCTAATCTTCTTGATGGAACATAAACAGTTAAAATATCTTCTCCCGTTACAGTAAAACCTAATCTTTCATATATTTCTTTTACAGTATTTGAATCTAAATTTATTCCTAATACTTTATTAATTTTATCTACTGAAATTTCTATTATTTTGTCATTAGAATTTGTTTCATCATATTTTACCATACCACCTACTATAATAGCATCAGCATATTTTTCTAATAAATGACAACTTCTTTCAATAGCCATGTATGTTCTTTTTGGATCTAGTCCTTTTTCAAATCTATTTGAAGCTTCACTTCTTAGTATTTTTTTTGATGTTTTTCTTACTCTTATACTATCAAATATAGCTGATTCAATAATAATATTTTTTGTATCATTTTCTACTTCTGTAGATAATCCTCCCATCACTCCAGCAAGTCCAACTGATTCATTGGAATTAGCTATTACAATGTCATCACTTGATAAAGTTCTTTTTATATTATCTAAAGTTGTTAATTCTTCATTATCTCTAGCATCTCTTACAATTAAAGTATTACCTAATCTATCAGCATCATAGAAATGTAATGGTTGACCTGTTTCTAACATTACATAATTTGAGATATCTACAACATTATTGATTGGTCTAATTCCTGATGCAATAAGTCTACTTTTAATAAATTCTGGACTTTCTTTTATTGTAACATTAATTGCTTTTTTTGCTAAAAATAAGGGACATGATTTAGTTTCTACTTTTACTTTAAATTCGTTATTAATATCATTATTATTGTTAGTATAAGTTAAATCTATGTCTTTAACTTTTTTATTGTATATAGCCCCTAATTCATAAGCCATTCCTATTATGCTTAATAAATCTCCTCTATTTGAAGTTAATTCAAAATCAATTACTTCATCATCAAGTCCTAATACTTTTATTGGATCACTACCTACTATACTATCTAGTGGTAATTCACATATTCCTTTTATATCTTCTTCTTTTAGAAATTTATGTTCTAATCCTAATTCTGCCATAGAACACAACATTCCATTTGATACTTGTCCTCTAATTATTCCTTTTTTTATTTCACCACCAGGTAGTTTAGCTCCATTTAAGGCTACTATTACTTTTATTCCTTTTCTACAATTTGGAGCTCCACATACTATATCTAAAACTTCATTTCCTACATCTACTTTACATACATGTAAATGGTCACTATCTGGATGATTAGAACATTCTATTACTTCACCAACTACTAAATTTGTACAATTAATTAAAGGCTCAGCAGTATCATATTCATTTCCAACATTTGTCATAGAATCTGCTATATCTTTTATAGATAAAGATTCATCTAGATCAATATAATCACTTACAAATTTTCTACTTAGTTTCATTAATCTTCATCCTTTCTATTAAATTGTTCTAAAAATCTCAAATCGTTTCCATATATTGTTCTTATATCTGGAATGCCGTATTTAAACATAGCAAATCTATCTATTCCTGTACCAAAAGCAAATCCTTGGTATTTTTGTGGGTCATATCCACTCATTTTTAAAACATTTGGATGAACCATTCCTGCTCCTAGTACTTCTATCCAACCAGTTTCTTTGCATAGATTACATCCTTTACCACCACATTTAAAACAAGTTACATCTACTTCTACTGATGGTTCTGTGAATGGAAAATAACTTGGTCTAAATCTAACATTTGTTTTTTCTCCTAATATTTTTTTGCAGAATAATTCTAATGTACCCTTTAAATCTGCCATTGATATATTTTCATCTATTACTAATCCTTCTATTTGCATAAATTGATGTGAATGTGTAGCATCTTCATCTCTTCTATATACTTTTCCAGGGCAAACTATTCTAATTGGTCCTTTTTCAGTATTTTCTTCCATAGCATGTACTTGCGCTGTTGAAGTTTGGCTTCTAAGTAAATAATTATCATATTCATCTTTTAAATAAAATGTATCTTGTGCATCTCTTGCTGGATGGCCAATTGGTAAATTTAATTTTTGAAAACAATTTTCATCACTTTCTATTTCTGGCCCTTCATATACTGTATATCCCATTGAAACAAATAAATCTTCAAAATCTTCTGTCACTCTAGTCATTGGGTGTCTACTACCTTTTTTTATTTTTTTACTTGGTAAAGTTATATCTATTTTTTCATTTTCTAATTTTTTATTTAATTGTTCTAATTCTAATTCTGTTTTTTTATTATCTAATAATTCATTTACAGTGTTTTTTAATTCATTTAAAACTTTACCAAATTGTTTTTTTTCTTCTATATCTAGTGTGGACATTATATTTGATAATTCACCTATTATACCTTTTTTACTTAAATATTTTATTTTTAATTCATTACAATCGTTTAAATTTTGAATATTGTTTAATTCTTCTATTACTTGTTCTTTTATTTGATTAATTTTTTCAATATTTTCTTTCATAAAATTTCCTTTCTAAATAAAAAATCACATCCTATATAAGGACGTGATTTACGTGGTACCACCTTAATTTGAAGTTTATAACTTCCTTAAAGCTATAACGCGCCACCGTCATAAATTTTGTTTATAAAGCTCCAAGATGAATTCATAAAGATTTTATATTTGTTTACACCAACCACAAACTCTCTTTGATAAAATTACTTTATTACTACTTCTTTTCTTTGCTTTTAAATATATATCTAGTATATCATAATTTCTTTTTTTGTAAAGTTTATTTTGCTTGTTTTATTGCATTATCTACTGCTTCTTTAATTGGACTTATATTTATAGTTGCTCCACTTATAGCATCTGTTTTTCCTTCACTATTAAGTTTAACATCAAGTCCTTGATTTTCTACAACATATTTTTCTATTTTTTCTACTTGTTCATACCATTCACCAGCAGCTGCTTGATTGTATGTTTTCATTTTGTAGTCATTACCTTCTACTCTTTTTGTAGATACTGTTGTAGATGATTTTTCTTTATTTATATATGTTGTATCTATAAATACTGATTTTATTGATCCAGTACTATCAACATATATTACTGCTGTAGCATAAGCATCGTATTCACTATCATATGAATATCCAAAATATGTTCCTTCTTTATATTCTCCTGTTACTGCTTCACATCCTGTCACAACATTTATTAAAAATAATGTTGATATAATTATAATTAATTTTTTCATATTCATCCTCCTAATATAAGAATATCATAATTTGCTTTTTTACTCAATTGTTTTTCAAGTATTTTACTATTTCTTTACTTATTATTCCAACAAATATTCCAGTTATAATAGATACTATTAAAAGTATAGGTAAATATAGATATACTGAACTATTTCTTAATATTATATAAGCCATTATAATTTGACCTATACTATGTGAAATAGCTCCTACAATACTTACTCCTATTATTGAAAATATGTTTGTTTTTTTTGCTAGGAACATCATTATTAAACTAACTATAGCCCCTGATAAACTAAATAAGAAAGTTGTACTGAATAATCCTGTTCTTAGTATTCCAACTATTAATACTTTAAGTATTGAAACATATATCGCCTCTTTTATTCCATATACATATAGTATTGACAAAATTATTATGTTCGCTAATCCTATTCTAATTCCTGGAATATTAAAAAAAGGGATAAAACTTTCAAGAATATTTAGCACTATCGCTACTGCTGTAAGCATTGATAATCTAGTACATTTTTGAATATTCATTTTTATCACCCTATTACTGTATCTAATCCTTGAATTGATGCAATTTTTATAACAATTTTATTTGGTAAACACACTATTGTTTCATTTGATGATGATATAAATCCTTGTTTAGAACATATATGTTTGGGACTATTTTCTTCATCTACTTTTATTTTATTATCCTTAACAATAATGTGTACATTACCATTATATCCATTGACATCATATTCGTTATCTTGACTTAAATCTATTTTTAATATTAAGTCATTTTCATAGTATACTAAAGCTTGATTACCATTTTCTTTTTTATTGAATATTAAAATTAAACAAGCTATTAATAATAAAACTATTATTAGTATAATATCATTTATTTTCATATTTTGCTATTCCATTAGACGTTATAATTTGATTATCTATTGTATACCATATTGCTTCTACGCCTTCTAAATTATTAATATAATCTAGACCACTATCTACATCCATCATATATAACATTGTTGTAAGTACATCTGCGAATTTACTTGATCTACATATTACTGTTACACTTTTTACATAGTTATCTGGAAATAGAGTTTTAGGATTAATTATATGACTATATCTTGTTCCTTCCCAAGTATAATATCTATTGTATCCACCACTTGTTACAACTGATATATTATTTCCATATATTACTTTAAAAATTCCCGTTGGGTCCTCTGGATCTTCTATTCCTATTGAATATTTATCATTTTCATCATTGTCTCCAACTATAACATTTCCTCCAGCATTTATTATATATTTAGTTACTCCTTCTTTTTCTAAATATTCTGCTGCTAGTTCTGTTACATATCCTTTGGCTATAGCACCTAAATCAATATTTACATGATTGTTTAAAATTTGATTTTTTTCTAATAAAACTATATCTTCTATACTATCTGTTTTAGCACTTTTTAATTCTTCTAAAGTAGGTACACCATATTTACTATCTCTATAGCTTTTCCAAATATCTAATACATTACCCATACTTATATCTACAAGGCCATTTGTTACATCATATACATCTTTGCCATATTCTAATAATTCATATAATCTTTTATCAATTGTTATTGTTTCTTCTTTTGATGTATTATATGTTAAATAATATAAATTTTTAACTCCTTTATATTCTTTATATTTATTAGTTAATTCATGATATTCTTTATATATTTTTTCTACTCCACTTAATACTTCATTAGCATGTACTTTGTTACCAGTGTATACTTTTACATATATGTAAGTATCCATATAATATAGATTTTCTGTATATTCTTTGACATTTAAACTATCAACTAATATCATTCCAAATATAAATGCTACTAATATAGGAACTATTATAAATAAGATTTGGTTTATTTTATCTCTCATAACATCACCATATTAATTATAACAAATTATAAATTATTTTACTAGATATAAAAAGAAAAAGTCTTTAAAGACTT
>CAKOWF010000009.1 GCA_934122215.1 uncultured Bacilli bacterium
ACAAATATAATCTGATTGACAAAACAATAATTAACGTGATAAAATTATAGTGTAAAGATACTAGAGAAAGGAGAATATATATGTGGAATTGGTTCTGGAGAGCTATGCTTAAATGGTACTAGAAGAAACTTTTAATTTAAACAATATTATGTGGGGCAATTTCCAGTATACATACTGGAAATTTTTGTTGTAAAAAAAAATGATAAATGATATAATAACTTAGAAAGTAGTGATAATATGAATTCAAAATTAATAAAAACATTGTTAATATTTATTGGCTATGTTTTCTTTACAAATATATTGGGGTTGATACTAAAACTTGTTGGCATAAATAATAATGTTACAACTATGTTTATATCTGATTTAATATATACCTTAATAGTAATAAAGTCATATAAGAGTGATTTACAAAAAGAATTTAATGAATATAAAAAACAAAAATCAAAATTAAAAAATATATTAATTTGGGTTTTAATATTATTTGGAACAAATATTTTATTTAGTTTAATTTTAAAATTAATGATTCCACAACTAAATAGTTTAGACAATAATAGTGAATCACTAGTACAATTATTTGAGATATCAACAATTTATACATTCTTCAAAACACTATTATATGCACCAGTAATAGAAGAATTGGTATTTAAAAAATCTATAAGGGATATTATAAATAATGATATAGCATTTGTATTAATAAGTAGTTCAATATACACTATAATGAATTTTATATATACATCAAGTATACCAAAATATATGTATTTTGATATTATTCAATATTTTACATTTTCATCAATTTTATCCATAGCATATATAAAAAATAAAAATATTATTCCAATAATGATAATAAAATTTATTTACAATTTAATTCCAACAATATTATTAATTATAAAGGTGGTTTTATAATGAATTTAATAGATATACTTGCCGTAGTACAAAAACCAACAGCGACACAAGAAAATTTAAATATTGGAATTATATTAGTAATAATAATTATAATAGTTTTAATTGCTAGTACATTTTTCTTTAATAAAAAGTAGTTAAAACTTTTTTTTTGCTTGATTTTAGGTTATAATATTACTAGAAATGAGGGATATCATGTTCATAGATGAAGTAATAGTAGAATTATATGCCGGTAATGGTGGTAATGGATGTATGGCATTTAGAAGAGAAAAATATATTCCAATGGGAGGACCTTTCGGAGGAAATGGTGGTAAAGGATCAGACATCATTTTTGAGGTAGATGAAGGATTAAATACTCTAATAGACCTAAGATATAATAGAATAATAAAAGGTAATAAAGGTGCCAATGGAGAAGGTAAAGCAAAAAATGGAAAAAATGCCGAAGATATTATTATAAAAGTCCCTCAAGGTACAGTAATAACTGATGTTGATACAAATTTAATAATAGCTGATTTAACTAAAAAAGGTGAAAAAGTTGTAGTAGCATATGGTGGTAGAGGAGGAAGAGGAAATATAGCCTTCGCAACTCGTACTAATCCAGCACCAAATTTTGCAGAAAATGGTGAACCTGGAGAATATAAAAAAGTACGTGTAGAACTAAAATTATTAGCTGATGTTGGGTTAGTAGGACTTCCAAGTGTAGGAAAAAGTACTATAATATCAAAAGTATCATCCGCTAAACCTAAAATAGCAGCTTATCACTTCACAACATTAACACCAAATCTAGGAGTAGTAAAAGTAGATAGTAGATCATTTGTAATAGCTGATTTACCAGGATTAATAGAAAATGCTTCATTAGGAGAAGGACTAGGAGATAGATTTTTAAAACACATTGAAAGGACAAGAGTAATTGCTCATGTAATAGATATGAGTGGTAGTGAAGGAAGAAATCCGTATGAAGATTATTTATTAATAAGAAAAGAATTAGGTAACTTTAATAAATCAATACTAGAAAAACCAGAAATAATAATAGCCAATAAAATGGATATAGAAGGGTCAGAAGAAAATTTAAAAGAATTTAAAAATAAAGTAACAGATAAAAAAATATTTGAAGTAAAAGCTATAACAAATGAGGGATTACACGATGTTTTAGTAGAACTAGCTAATATGCTAGATAAGATAGAAAGAAAACCATTATATGAGGAAACAAAATTTGAAAGTCATATATTATATACATTCAAAAAAGAAAAACCATTTACAATAACAAAAGAAGGAAATACTTGGGTAGTAACTGGTAAAGAAGTAGAAAGATTATTAAAAATGACTAAATTCTCTACTGATGAAGCAGTAACTAGATTTACAAATAAACTAAGAAAAATGGGAATAGATGATACCCTAAAAGAAATGGGTGCAGAAGATGGAGATAATGTTAGAATATTAGATTTAGAATTTGATTATAAAGACTTTTAGGAGGAAAATATGGACTTAAATATAGAAAAATTAAATGTAAAAAAAGACGTTAGTATTGTATTTATGGGTACACCTGAATTTGCAGTGCCAATACTAGAAGGACTAATAGAAAACTATAAAGTAAAAGCAGTAGTAACTCAACCTGATAAACCAGTAGGACGAAATGGAATAATAAAAAAATCTCCTATAAAGGAATTAGCAGAAAAAAATATGATACTAGTTTTACAGCCAGAAAAATTAAAGGATGAATGGCAATTAGTAACAGATTTAAGACCAACTTTAATAGTAACATGTGCTTATGGACAACTTGTACCAAGAGAAATATTAGTATATCCAGAATATGGTTGTATAAATGTACATGCATCTTTACTTCCAAAATTAAGAGGTGGAGCACCAATACATAGAGCAATTATTGAAGGATATAAAGAAACAGGTATTACTATAATGCATATGAATCCAAGACTAGATGAAGGAGATATTATAACTGAGTCAAGTATAGAAATAGAAGAAACTGATACTGCATCAACTCTACACGACAAATTAAGTATATTAGGAAAAAATTTATTACTAGAAACTTTACCTAGTATAATAGATGGAACAGCTAAGAGGATAGAACAAGATAATAGTCAAGCAACATATGCATTTAACATATCAAAGGAAGATGAAAAAATAGATTTTAGTAAAACTAAAAGAGAAATATACAATCAAGTAAGAGGATTAAATTCATGGCCTGGAGCATATGCATTACTTAGAGGTAAAAGAATAAAAATCTATGCATGTAAAGTAAGTGATAATTCATATTCAAATAAATTTGATGGAGAAATAGTAGCACTTTATAAAGACGGAATAGGTATAAAAGTATCAAATGGAGAAATAATTATTACAGAATTACAATTAGAAGGAAAGAAAAAAATGACTGCTTCAGAATTTTTAAACGGATTTCAAAATAAGGATGTATTAATTGGTGAAATTCTAGAATAAATATTGCTTAAAATGGTAATATGTGTTAAATTATTAAAAGGAGGCTTTTATGAAGGTTATATTAATAATTGTATCGATCTTATTAATTGCAGTTGTACTACTTCAAGCAGGAAAAGCAGAAAGTGCACAATCAGCTTTAATGGGTGGAAATGATAGTTTATTTAAAAATAGAAAAGAAAGAGGAGGAGAACTTTTTATAACAAGATTAACATTTTGTTTAGGAGCTATCTTCATTGTTATAAGTTTAATAATGGGATTCTAATCCTTTTTCTTTTATAAAGTTTAGAAAGGTAATAATATGGAACAAAACAGAAGTGAGTTAAGAAAAAAAATAATGACAATTTTATATCAAATAAATGTATATAAATCAAATAAAATGGAATACAATGTAGATGATATTTTAAAAGAAGTATTAGAAATAGATAATGAATTTGTAAAAGAAGTAGTATATGGAGTAATTACATACCAAAATGATATAAATACTTTAGCTAATAAATATTTAGATGGATGGACTATAGATAGACTAGGAAATACAGATAAAGCAATTTTACAAATGGCTATTTATGAATTAATGTATACAGAAACACCAGATATTGTTTGTATAAATGAAGCTATAGAACTTGCTAAAGCATATAGTGATGATGACGTTAGAAAAATGATTAATGCTGTATTAGATAAGGTATACCATAATAAATAATGAAAGATTATTTAACAGTAACAGCACTAACCAAATATTTAAAATATAAATTTGATAGTGATGAAAATTTAAGAAAAGTATATATAAAAGGAGAAATTTCTAATTACAAAGCACATACAACTGGACATTTATATTTTTCAATAAAAGATGAAAATAGTATTATAAAAGCTATAATGTTTTCTTCAAATGCTAAAAAATTAACTTTCGAACCAAAAGAAGGAATGAAAGTACTAGTAGTAGGTACAGTAAGTGTATATCCATCTACAGGAAGTTACCAAATATATGTTGAATCTCTTGAAGAAGATGGAATAGGTAATTTATATATAGAATTTGAAAAATTAAAAGCAAAACTAGCTAACGAGGGATTATTTGATCCAAAATATAAAAAACAAATTCCAGTTTATCCAATGAATATAGGTATTGTAACAGCACCTACTGGAGCAGCAATAAGAGATATTTTATCAACTATAAAAAGAAGATATCCAATATGTAAAACTTATCTTTTTCCATGTTTAGTACAAGGTGAATTCGCAAGTGCAGATATAGTAAATAAAATAAAAGAAGCGAATAACTATGATTTAGATGTTTTAATAGTAGGTAGAGGTGGAGGTTCATTTGAAGATTTAAATTGTTTCAATGATGAACAAGTAGCTAGAACGATATTTGAAAGTAAAATACCTATAATTAGCGCAGTAGGACATGAAATCGATTTTACAATAGCTGATTTTGTTGCCGATTTAAGAGCTCCAACTCCTACAGGGGCAGCAGAAATGGCTGTACCAAATATAGTAGATTTAGAAAACAATATAAATCAATATAAAATAAGATTAAATGAATCAATATATAAAACTATAAATTTAAAAAAATTATATTTAGATAGTATTAAAAATTCATATATAATAAAAAACCCTCTTCTTATGTATCAAAATGTAATACAAAAAGTAGAAACAATAACTGATAAATTAAATACTATAATGTTAAAAAAAATAAATATAGAAAAAATTAATTTAGAAAATTTAAAAAATAATTATATAATAAAAAATCCTAGTATTTTATATATAGATAAACAAAAAGAATTAAGTAATATAATAACTAAATTAAATTTATTAAATCCACTTAATATATTAGATAGAGGATATAATATAACTTATAAAGATGATCATGTTGTAACAAGTATAAAAGAAATAAATAAGAATGATAACTTAAGTATAAAAATGAAAGATGGTAATTTAAAAGTTACTGTAAATGAGGTAATAAAATGAAATTTGGAGATAAGGTAAAAGAATTAGAAAGTATTATAAACGAACTAGAAAATGGCGAAATTGATTTAGAAGAATCAATTGAAAAATATACTAAAGCAATGAAACTAGTAAAAGAATGTGATGAACAATTAAAAAATATTGAAGAACAAGTAAATAAAATGATTGTCGATAATAAAGAAGTAGATTTTGAAATACCTGAAAATTAATATGAGGATGATGGAAAATCATCTTTTTTTCATTTTTTATGAATACAATATTGGCAAACAAATGTTTATTTGATACAATGATATTGATAAAATTGAAACTTGAAATCTTACTATTATAAATATTGGGTTAAAAACAATAGAATAGTAGGAGAAAAGAAAATGAAAAATGAAATAATAATATTTGAAAATCAAGATGTTAAATTAGAAGTAAATGTGAAAGATGAAACTGTTTGGTTAAATGCAGAACAAATGTCAAAATTGTTTGGAAGGGATTATAAAACTATTAGAAAACATATTAATAATGCATTGAAAGAAGAATGTGATATTTCAACTGTCGCAAAATTTGAGACAGTTCAAAAAGAAGGTAATAAGAATGTTACTAGAAATATTGAGTATTATAATTTGGATGTAATTATTAGTGTAGGATATAGAGTAAAATCATCTAATGGCATATCTTTTAGAAAATGGGCAACAAGTATTTTAAAAGAATATATGTTAAAAGGATGTGCAATTAATCAAAAAAGATTAGAATACTTAGAAAAAACTGTCAAATTAATAGATATAGCAGGTAGAATTGATCAAAAACTAGATGGAGATGAAGCACAAGGTATAATTAAAGTAATAAATAATTATTCAAATGCTTTAAATTTATTAGATAATTATGATCATAGAACTGTTTCAAAACCGATTGGAACTAAAACTAAAAAACAAATAAAATATGAAGACTGTATAAATATTATTAATAAACTAAAATTTAATAGTAATAGTGATTTATTTGCTTTAGAAAGAGATAAAGGATTAAAATCAATTATAGGTAACTTGTATCAATCTTTTGATGGTGAAGATGTATATAAATCTATAGAAGAAAAGGCAGCTAATCTTTTATATTTAATAACAAAAAATCATACTTTCATAGATGGTAATAAAAGAATAGCTGCAACTCTTTTTATATATTTTTTAGACTTTTATAATATTTTATATAAAGATAATAAACAGGTAATTGATAATAATACATTAGTAGCTGTAACACTATTAATTGCTGAATCTGATCCAAAAGAAAAAGAAATCTTAATTGATTTAATAATGAATTTTTTAAATAGATAAAATTAAATTGTAAAAAATATATAATTAATATATAATTATAATGAGGTGTTAATATGTTAAAACTAGAAAATGTAACAAAATACTATGGTGATTTTTTAGCAGTAGACAATTTATCATTCGAAGTAAAAGAAGGAGAAATATTTGGACTTCTTGGAGTAAATGGAGCAGGTAAAACTACAACATTTAGAATGATTATGGGACTACTAGAACCAACAGAAGGCAAAATCACTTTAAATGGTAAAAAAATTGATTATAGTGTAACCGATGAAATAGGATTTTTAACAGAAGAAAGAAGTTTACTTTTAAAATTAACTGTAAAAGAACAAGCACTATTTTATGGTACTTTAAAAGGTATGAAAGAAAAAGATATCCTAAAAAGATTAGATTATTTATTAGAAAAATTTGGAGTATCAGAATACAAAAATAAAAAAATAAAAGAATTATCAAAAGGAAATCAACAAAAAATACAATTTATAACAGCTATTATAAATGAACCAAAATTATTAATACTAGATGAACCATTTTCAGGATTAGATCCTTTTAATGTTGAATTATTTAAAAATGAAATAGTTGAAATGTCAAAAAAAGGAAGTATGATTATTTTTTCATCCCATCGTATGGAACATGTTGAATTATTCTGTAAAAAAATATGTATTATAATGAAAGGAAAAACAGTATTATCTGGAGAACTTAATAAAATAAAGAAAAGTTATGGTAAAAAAAATATCTTTATTAAAGGTGATGTTACAAAAGAAGAATTAGAAAATATTAAAGGTGTATATGAAGTAGTAGAACATGTTGATGAACTAGAAGTAAAAATAGAAAATGAAGATATATGTAATGAGGTATTTAAAAAAATTAAAAATAAAAATATCACAAAATTTGTTTTAGAAGAACCATCATTAAATGAAATATTTGTAGCGAAAGTAGGTGAGTCTTTTGAAAAATAAATTAAAATATTTAACAGAAATGAGTTTATCAAAAAAAATAAAAACTAAATGGTTTTTAGTTGCTAATATTTTATTAGCTTTACTTATAGCAGGGTTGTTTAATATAGATTCTATTATTAAATTTTTTGGAGGAGACTTCAATGAAAAAACAAAAATTTATGTAATAGATAATACTAATTATACATATGAACCATTAAAAGAACAATTAATAGCGATAGATAAAGCCTACACAGGAAAAGAAGAATCAAACTATGAGTTTATTTTATCAGACAAAACTTATGATGAAGAACTAGAAAGCATAAAAGAAAAAGGTATTTTAATAGAAATAGAAAATGATCCACAATCAGTTATAAAAGTAAAATTAGTATCTGAAAGCTTTATAGATGCAATTGATTATCAATTGATTACAACAGCTATTGATAACACAAAAACAAGTATTGCTATAGCTACATCAAATATAAGTGAAGAAGAATTAAATAGATTATATTCAACAGTTAATATTGAAAGAATTGTATTAAATGAATCACAAAAAAGTGAAGACGAAAATATGAGTATTATTATGACTACAGTATTTCCAATAGTTATACTACCATTTTTCATGTTAACTATCTTCTTAGTTCAAATGATAGGTGCTGAAATCAATGATGAAAAAACAACTAGAGGTATGGAAATTATAATATCAAATGTATCACCTAAATGTCATTTTTTCTCTAAAATGTTAGCAGGTAATATATTTGTTATATTTCAAGGAATATTATTAATACTATATGCAGGAATAGGATTTGGTATTAGATATTTATTAACAAATGGTTCTATAACTTCAGGTGCTGGTGAAGAAGTTGGTAAAATTATTTCATCAATTAATTTATCTGGAATAGGTAGTTCATTACTATATATAGTTCCATTAACTTTAGTATTAATGTTAATTACATTTGTAGCATACAGTTTACTTGCAGGAATACTTGCTAGTATGACAACTAATGCTGAAGATTTTAATCAGTTACAAACACCAATTATGTTAATTTCATTAGCAGGTTATTATTTAGCCATGATGGCTGGAGTATTTAAAGGTGCTTTATTTATTAGAATATTATCATATGTACCACTTATTTCTGCTATACTTTCACCATCATTATTAGTGTTAGGTCAAATTGGTATTATCGACGTATTTATATCTATAATACTTGCAATAGTACTAATTTATCTATTAATTAAATATGGTTTAAGAATATACAAGATAGGTATATTAAATTATTCTTCTAAAGATTTATGGAAGAAAATGTTTAAAGCTATGAAAGAAAAATAATCAGTCAATGATGCTATAAAATATGGCACTGGTATTTAAAAAGTATATCAAATTATGATATACTTTTATTAGGTGAAAGTATGGATGGAATATTAATTATAGATAAAGAAAAAAATTATACAAGCAGAGATGTAGTTAATATAGTAAGTAATTCTTTAAAAACAAAAAAAGTAGGACATACTGGTACTTTAGATCCACTTGCTACGGGAATACTTGTAATATGCGTTGGTAAAGCAACTAAATTAGTAGATATATTAACAAATCATGATAAAGAGTATATAGCAGATATAACATTTGGAATAGAAACTGATACATTAGATAGTACAGGTAATATAATAAGAGAAGAAAATAAAATAATAAAAAAAGAAGATATTATTCAAGTGTTAAATAGTTATAAAAAAGAATATGATCAACAAGTACCAATATATTCAGCAATCAAAATAAATGGAAAAAAACTATATGAATATGCTAGAGAAAATATAGATGTAGAATTGCCTACTAGAAAAGTAAATATATATGATATAGAACTATTAAACTATGAAATTATAGATAATAAAACTCATATTCAAATAAGATGTAATGTATCAAAAGGAACATATATTAGAAGCTTAATAAGAGATATAGGTAATTCTTTAAATACATGTGCTATTATGACAGATTTAAGAAGAACAAAATTAGGTGATTTTAATATAGAAGATGCTATTAAAATAAAAGACATAAAAAATGCCAAATTATATTCTATAGAAGAAGTATTAAAAAATTATAAACAAATAGAAGTAGATGGTAATTTAGAATTTAAAATTAAAAATGGATGTAAAATAAAAAATATATATAATGAAGAATATGTGCTATTTAAAAATATTGATGGTATAATAGGATTGTATAAAAATGAAAATAATATGTTAAAACCATACAAAATGTTTTAGGAGGTAAGTATGAAAAAATTTTTCAAGGGTTTATTAAAAGTATTTTTAGGGATAATAACGTTTATATCTATGATAGTTTTGATAATAGATTTAACTATATATAGTGTAAGAGATATATCAGAACAATTTTTAAATGAAAAAGAAATAAGAAAAATGGTAGAAAATATAAATGTATTAGATTTACTAAAAGATGAAGATGGAAAAGAAATAAAAGAAGTAACAGAAATAAAAAATGAATTAATAAATGCAGGTATACCTACAGAAACAGTAGAAGAATTTATAAATTCAAAACCAGTAAAAGATCTAACAACAAATGTATTAACTACAACAATAGATTATGTAGTATATGATAAAAAACCAGAAACAAAAGAAATAAAAGAAGAAGAAATATATAATTTTATAGAACAAAATATTTATGAAGTAGTAAGAGTATTAAAAGAAAAAAATGTACCAAAAAGTGAAGAATTAACAGATGAAAGAATAAATGAGGTTTTAGTAGAAGTAAAAAAAGAAGTGCCTGCAATAAAGGAACAAGTACAAGAATTAACTAATCAAATTGAAGAAAAAATAAAAGATACAGAACAATATAAAACACTAGAAGATTATAAAAATAATTTAGATAATACTCTTACACTAGTTAGATTTATATACAGTGATTATATAACTAATATTATAATTACTGTAGGAATTGTAAGTATTTTATTTATAGTAATATCTAGATTTAGTTATTATACATATCTAAAATGGGTTGGATTATCATTTACAATATCAGGTATAATACTTTATATATCATCAAAATGTATAGATTTATTAACAAGTTATAAAAATGAAATTCCATATATATTTCAAAGTTTATTTGATACAATAATTAATGATTCTAAAAGTTTATTTATATCAAAAGCAAATTTATATATATTAATGGGTATCATGTTAATAATAGCTAATATAGTAATTGCAAAAATAAAAGATAATAGAGAAGATAAAAAAATAGAATTATAATAGAGTTATAATATTGAAATATTAGTATATATTTGATACAATGATATTAGATAAGCATTGTACAGAGGAAAGCTTATACTTTCCTTTTATTAATATAAAGTTAAAATTTGTCAATTGATTTTAAATAACAAATAGTGTATACTACGAATTAGTGAATGGGTGATATTATGGATGAATCAAATGTAGTAGAAGAGGTAGAAGAAGAGACACTCGGGTATTCTTATTATATTCCAAAAAGAATTATAGATATAATTGGTGGTTGTGTTGGTTGCATATTATTAATACCTATTACTATATTTATTAAAATAGCTTATATTCTAACAGGTGATTTTAATTCAATATTTTATAGTCAAGTAAGAATAGGAAAAAATGGTAAATTAATTAAAATATATAAATATAGATCAATGATAGTAAATGCTGATAAAGTATTAGAAAATCTTCTTAAAACTGATAAAGAAATAGCTAGGGAATATAAAAGATATAAAAAACTAGAAAATGATCCTAGAATAACTAAAGTTGGAAAATTTATAAGAAAAACATCATTAGATGAATTCCCACAATTTATTAATGTTTTAAAAGGTGAAATGTCATTAGTAGGACCAAGACCATACTTACCCAGAGAAAAAGAAGATATGGGTGAATATTATAATACAATTATTAAATGTAAACCAGGAATTACGGGTTATTGGCAAGTTAATGGCAGAAGTGGAACCGACTTTGTAAAGAGATTAGTTTTAGATGAATATTATTATCAAGTTAGATGTTTAGTAATGGATACAAAAATATTATTAAAGACATTTACAAAAGTATTTAATAAAGAAGGGGCTAAATAGGCCTTTTTTTGTTGAAAAAAATGTCTATATATAGTATAATGATAAAGAAACTATTAGAAAAAAATTGTTATATTTTTAAAATATTATTAAGGAGAACTTCATGAAAAAGAAAAAGATATTAGTTTTAGCGCATTATTTCTATCCTGAGGTGGCATCAACAGGACAAATATTGACAGAACTATGTGAAAAATTACAAAAAAAATTTGATGTTACAACTATATGTACTGTACCATGTTATACAGGTAAAATAGATGAAAAATATAAAGTTAAAAATGTATATCATGAAAAATATCAAAATATTAATATTATTAGAGTCAAAGTATCAGAGTTTGATAAATCGAATAAAATTAGTCGTATAAAAAATATTTTAGATTATTTTTTTAGAGCAAGAAAAGAAATTAGAAAGTTAAAAAAGGAAAACTATGATCTTGTATATACTATTTCACAACCACCAGTACTAGGTGGAATGTTGGGTTGCTATGCAAAGAAAAAATTAAAATCAAAATTAATATATAATATACAAGACTTTAATCCGGAACAAACAATGGCTGTAAAATATTCTAAAAGTAAATTATTATTAAAATTATTGATGTCTATTGATAAAAATAGTTGTAAAAAATCAGATTTAATTATTACAGTTGGTAGAGATATGCAACAAACATTAGAAAAAAGATTTGAAAATAAGGTTGTACCAAATAATGTTGTAATTAATAACTGGATAGATGAAAAAGAAATATATCCAGTATCAAAAGATAATAAAAAAATCCAAGAATTCAAAAATAAATATGGTATTAACAATAAATTTGTAATTATGTATTCAGGCAATATTGGTTTATACTATGATTTAGAAAATATAGTAAAAATAATGGGAAAATTTACAAACGATGATGTAGCATATACATTCATAGGTGCCGGAGCAGTAAAGGAAAAATTAGAAAACTATGTAAAAGAAAAAAATTTGAAAAATTTCTATTTTATTCCATATCAACCTAAAAGTGAGTTGATATATAGTTTAAATAGTGCAGATATTCATTTAGTTACAAATGCTAAAGGAATAAAAGGAGTATCTGTACCAAGTAAAATATATGGTGTTATGGCTACTAATATACCAATATTAGGTATACTAGAAGAAGGATCAGAAGCTTATAAAATAATTAAAGATTCAAAATGTGGAATCATAGCAGAAACAGGTAATTATGAAGAAATAGAAAAAGAAATTAAAAATATTGTTAATAAAAAATATGACTACATAAATAAATATAATAATGGAAGAAAATATCTAGAAAATCATTTTACAAAAGATAAATCAATAGATAAATATATAGAAGAAATAGAAAAATTAGTGAGATAGGTGATATCTTGAAAATAGTCCAAATAAACACTTTTCCATATAAAGCAACTGGTTCCATTATGATGAATATTCATAATGAACTTTTAAATGAAAATATTGATTCATATGTAATATGGGGAAGAGGAAGAAAAGAAAAAAATAATTATGAATATAAAATGTCTAATAAACTTAGTGTATATATACATGGATTATATACAAGATTTACTGACAAAACTGGATTTTTATCTTATATTGATACAAAAAAAATGATAAAAAAACTAAACAAAATAAATCCTGATATAATTCATTTACACAATATACATGGATATTACATAAATATAAAAATGTTATTTAAATATATTAAGGAAAAAAATATTAAAGTTGTATGGACTTTTCATGATTGTTGGCCATTTACTGGACATTGTGCTTATTTTGATATGGTCAATTGTAATAAATGGATGAAAGAATGTTATAAATGCCCACAAATAAATACATATCCAAAATCTATTGTGGACAATAGTAAATGGAATTATAATATGAAAAAGGAAATATTTAATTATGATAATTTAACAATAGTTACACCATGTAAATGGTTATCAGAATTAGTTAAGAAATCTTTTTTCAAAAATAATGATGTTGAAGTAATTTATAATGGAATTGATAAAAATATTTTTAAATATACAAATAACAAATATTTCAAAACTAATAAAAAAATAATATTGGGTGTAGCTAGCGAGTGGACTGAAAGAAAAGGCTTGAAAGATTTCATTAAACTAGATAAGATACTTAATCACAATAAGTATCAAATTGTTCTAGTTGGTATAGATGAAAAAACTAAAAAAAATATACCAAATAGTATTATAACTATATCAAGAACTAATAATGTAAACGAATTAGTCAATATATATTCATCAGCATTTGTATTTTTTAATCCAACTTATGAAGATAATTTTCCAACAACTAATTTAGAAGCAATGGCTTGTAATACACCAGTTATTACCTACAATACTGGTGGAAGCCCTGAAAGTATAGAAAATAATGGTTTTGTTATTGAAAAAGGCAATTATGAAGAGGTTATTAATATATTAGAAAAAATTAATATAAAAGTAAAATATAATAATGTATTTACTAAAGAAAATATGATAAAAAATTATATTGAATTATACAAAAAAATAAATAAAAAAGGAGAAAAAATATGATAATATATGTATTAAGTTTATTACTTACATTAATTTTAATGTCTTTAGCAATAAAAAATAAAAGTAATAAAAATTATAAGGTTTTAGCAATTTTAAGTGTCATTCCTTTTTTATTTATATCAGCTTTTAGATATGATGTAGGTACTGATTATTTTTATAGATATGCACCAAATTATATAACAATCGCTAATGGTGGAAATATAAAAAATCTTGAATTTACATTCAAAGTGTTAATAAAAATTTGTTCTTTTTTTACTGATTCATATGTGTCATTATTTTTTGTTACATCTGCAATAATTATAATTCCAATATTTTATATTATATATAAAAAATCAAAATATCCATTATTAAGTATAGTACTATTTATAATAGGTGGTTTTTTCTTTAACTCATTAAATTTAGTTAGACAGTATATATCAATAGTTATTATATTGTGTTCACATTCTTATTTGCTGGACAAAAAATACTTTAAGTGGATATTGTGGATTTTGTTTGCTGCATTATTCCATAAGTCAGCTCTTATAGGATTCTTATTGTTTTTTATTAGAGATAAGAAATATTTTAAACCTCAATATATATTACCATTATCAGTAATAATTATATTATTTGGAAATTATATAAGAGATATAATAGTATTTTTAATTTCATTAACCCCTTATTCTAATTATGTTAATAGTATATATGCTAAATCAGATATAAGAGAAACAATAATAATAGCAAATTTTATTATATACTTATCAATGCTAGTCTTATATGGATATAAAGAAAAAAATGACAAAATAGATAAATTTGATATATTTTACATGAATGTTCAAAGTTTAACTATGATTTTATGCTTATTTTCAATTCAATTCAATTTATTATATAGAATGGTAGAATATTTCAGTATTTTTCAAATTATATCAATCCCATATATGCTTGATTTAAAGAAAAAATATAGCTTTTATATTTTATTTATTTTAATTTCTTTATATGGAGCATGTTTCTTTCATTTATTTATTAAAAACAATGTAAATGAAGTAACACCATATCGATTTGTATTTAATAAGGAAGTGTTTTATGAATAATAACTTAGTTAGTGTAATTATACCAGTATATAATGTAGAAAAATATCTAAAAAAATGTTTAGATAGTGTAGTTAATCAAACATATAAAAATATTGAGATAATAATAGTAAATGATGGATCAACAGATAATTCATTTCAGATATGTAAAGATTATGAAAAAAAATATCATAATATTAAAGTTATTAATCAAAATAATCAAGGATTATCAGCAGCTAGAAATAAGGGAATTGATGAATCAAATGGAGAATATATAGCCTTTATTGATTCAGATGATTATTATGATTTAGATACAATTGAAAAATTTTATACTACTGCTATAGAAAAAAATGCAGATTTAGTATGTTGTGGGACATATTGTGAAAGCGAAAATGGAAAATATTATTTGAAACATTGTTTGAGTGAGGAAAAGGAATATGATAACTACGAAGCATTAGAAACAATGCTTTTATCCAAAGGAATAGATCCATCCGCATGTAATAAATTTTATAAGAAAAAGTTATTTAATAAAATTAAATTTCCAGTAGGTGAATATTATGAAGATTTATCTATTATGTATAAGATTATCTTTGAATCAAAAAAAATTGTACATATAGGAATGCCAAAATATCATTATATAATTAGAAGTGGTAGTATAACACATAGGGGATTTGAATTAAAACACCTAAATGTTTTAAATGTATGGAACAATATATGCGAATTTTGTAGAAAAAAAAGTAGTACATTATATGAAATGGCTTTAGGAAGATATTATTTATCATTGGTTAATATTGATATACAAATGAAATCTGGTAAAGAATACAAAATATATAATGAAGAATATAAAGAAATAAAAGGAAAAATAAATAAAAATATAAAAAACATTAGAACAAATAAATATATATCTTTATCAAAAAAAATTATGTGTTATATGGCTTATTTTAACTTAGAAAAAATGATTATTTTTGTAAAAAAAATAAGAGAAAAGATGAAACAATCTTAAGAGGTGGAAAATGAAAAAAGTAACATTAGAAGAACAAAAGAAAATAGAATTAGACATGTTAAAATATATAAAAAAAATATGTGATAAAAACAATTTAAGATATTATTTAGCAGGTGGAACATTACTAGGAGCAATTAGACATCAAGGATTTATTCCTTGGGATGATGATATTGATATATTAATGCCAAGACCAGATTATGATAAATTTGCCGAAATAATGAAAAAAGAAAAAGGCAGATATTTATTATTGACACAAGATCAAGATGATTATTATTATGTTTTTAATAAAATGGTTGACACTAAGACAACATTAAAAGAATATTGGATGAATCCAATAAAAAATATGGGAGTATATTTAGATGTTTTTCCATTAGATGGTTTTCCAGAATCTGAAGAAGAATATAATATTCATGCAGATAATCTATTAGATGAATATCATGACTTTACAAATTCTAGAAAAGATGGATATAAAATGTCAAATTATAGATGGAAAAGAATAGTAAAAAGATTTGTTAAATATCCTTTATATTTGATGAAGAAAAATATTTCATGGAAAAAAAGACAATTGAACTTAATTGATAGCATGAAAAAATATAAATATGAAGATAGTAAAAATGTAGCTTTTATATTATCTGCATACAAAAAGAAAGAAATTTTAAATAAGAAAATTTATGATGATATTATTCTAGTACAATTTGAAGATGAAAAATTTAATGCACCGAGTGGATATGATGATTATTTGAAAGCTTTATATGGAAATTATATGGAATTGCCACCAGTAGAAAAAAGAAAAACTCATCATTTCTTTGATGCATATTGGAAAGATTAATATGAATGATATAAAAAAATTTGCAAAATCATCAGGAGTATACTTTTTTGGTAACATTTTGATGAAAATAATAACATTTTTCATGTTACCATTATATACTAAATACATTAATCCATCTGATTATGGTACATATGATTTATATATTGCATACGTAACATTTTTATGTTCTGTATTGTTTTTAGATATTTGGTCAGCAATTATGAGATATATGTTTGCTGATAATAAAAATAAAGAAAAACCATTAAATTCAGGAATAATAATTTTTATTATTTCATCGTTATTATACACAATTCTTGTATTTATAATTGGCAATATTATGAATGCACCATATTTAATTCTTATATATTTATATGGAATATTAATGAATGTTCAAAATTTATTTGGTTATATTGCTAGAGGATATCAAAAAAATACTCTATATGCATTTTCAGGAATAATAGGTACACTTATAACTGTTATATGTAATATAGTGTTAATAGTTCTATTACATTTCGATTATAGTTCATTATATATATCATCTTGTATAGGCTTCTTTATTAACTCATTAATAATATTTTTTGGAGCAAAATTATATCAAAAATTTAATAAAAAATATTTTGATAAGGATTTATTTATTGATATTTTTAAGTATTCATTACCATTATGCCTTAATTCTGTAGCATATTGGTTTTTGACAAGCTATAATAAGGTAGTAATATCAAATAAGTTGTCATCATATGATAATGGATTATATGCCATTGCTGGTAAATTTTCTGTTATGTTAACATTGGTAACTTCATGTTTTCAAATGGCATGGCAAGAATTATCCTTTTCAAAAGCTAATATGCAAAAAGAAGAATTAGGAGACTTTTATACAAAGGCAATTGATTTATATTTTAAATTTTTATTTATTGGAATGATGCTTTTATTACCAGTAATATATATAATATTCCCTTATATGACTGATTCGTCATATAGTGCTGCATGTAATTTAGTTCCAACATATTTATTGGCTACAATATTCTCAATATTAAGTACATTTCTTGGTAGTATATTTGGAACAATAAAAGAAACAAAAAAAATATTTACAACAACAGTATGGGGAAGCATCATAAATGTATTAGCAATTAATATTTTAGTAAGATATATTGGTGTAAATGCAGCTAGTATTTCATTATTTTTAGGATTTTTTGTAACTGTAATTATGCGAATAAGATTGCTAAAAAAGTTTATGCCATTACATGTCAATTTGAAGAAAATAATTATATATTTTATATTAATTGCTATTTCAATGCTTGCTTTTTATTCAAATAACTTGATAATTAATATACTAAATTTACTATTAATGATTGTAATATCCCTATATATTATGAAGGAAGAAGTAATGTTAATTATAAATAAATTTATACCAAGAAAATAAATATTGAATAAAGATAATAAATTTTATATAATATAAGTAATAAAAAAGAAAGAGGTAAATTATGAATAAAGAAAAAAAAGTAGTTGCTCTTTTAACAGCAGCAGGTACTGGTCAAAGAATGCACCAGGATATACCAAAACAATTTCTACATATAGAAAATAAACCATTAATAATATATACACTAGAGGCTTTTCAAGCACATCCAAGTGTAGATTCAATTATAGTTGTATGCTTAGATGGTTGGCATGATATATTAAGAGCATATGCTAAGCAATTTAATATTACAAAATTAGAATTTATAGTTAGTGGTGGCTCTACAGGACAAGAGTCAATAAAAAATGGATTAGATGAAATAAGTAAACATTTTTCTGATGATAGTGTTGTTTTAATTCATGATGGTAATAGAGGACTAGTGTCACAAGAAATTATATCAGATTCGTTATCTACTTATGCAGAATATGGATCAGCAGTAGCAGCTATTCCATGTATAGAAGCTGTTTATAAAAGTTCTGACGGATTAGTATCAGATGTCGAAATTCCAAGGGAAGAATTATATAGAACACAAACTCCACATGTGTATTCTTTAGGAAAACTATTATGGGCCCATGAACAAGCAAAAATAAAAAATATAAAAAGTACAACAGCAACTTGTTCTTTAATGAGAGAATTAGGAGAAAAAATTTATTTTTCAAAAGGATCTGAAAAAAACATTAAAATTACTACTGTAGAAGATATTGATATATTTAAAGCTTTATTACACATGACACATGATAATTGGATAAAATGATTATAGAAGATAAAAACTATTTAGAAGATATTAAAGCAGTAGCAGAAAATAAAATACTTAATTTTGAAAAAATGAAAGATAAAACAATATTATTGACTGGTGCAACAGGATTAATTAATTCATTTCTAGTTGATGTATTGATGTATAGAAATAAAATATATGATAATAATATTAAAATATATATGTTATCACGTAATGAAGAAAAAATTCTTTCTAGGTTTAAATATTATTCACTTGAGAAACAATCAGAAAACAATATAGGAAATTTAATATACATAATTGGTGATGTTTGCGAAAAATTTACATTTGATATCAATTTTGATTATATTATCCATGGAGCAAGCAATACTCATCCTTTAGCATATTCCTCAGATCCAATAGGAACTATTACAACTAACATTATTGGACTTAATAATTTACTTGATTATAATAAAAATAATCAAAATTCAAGGGTATTCTTAATGTCAAGCGTAGAAATATATGGGGAAAATAAAAAAGATGTTGACAAATTTGATGAAAATTATTTGGGATATATAAACTGTAATACTCTTAGGGCAGGTTATCCTGAAAGTAAGAGAACATGTGAAGCACTAGCGCAAGCTTATATTTCAAAATACGATATGGATATAGTAATAGGAAGATTTAGCAGAGTTTATGGACCAACTATGCAGATAAATGATAGCAAAGCACTTTCACAATTTATAAAAAATGCAGTCAATGATCAAGATATAATATTGAAAAGTAAAGGAGAACAATACTTTTCATATTGTTATGTAGCTGATGCTGTATCAGCAATGTTAAAAATTTTATTTGATGGAAAAACTGGTGAAGCATATAATATATCAGATGATGAATCAAATATAAAATTAAAAGATTTAGCTCAAATATTAGCATCAATAAATAATAAAAGTGTTATATTTGAAATACCCGATGAACAAGAAAGAAAAGGATATTCTACAGCAACAATAGCAATACTAGACTCTAAAAAAATAAATGATTTAGGTTGGAAAGCTGATTATGATATAGAATCAGGTATTAAAAATACTGTTAAAATAATAAAAAGAAATAAATAATCAATGTTTATATATAATAAAAACTAATTTGATAACTTTTCAAATTAGTTTTTTAATGATATACTTATTAATAGGAGAATGATTTATGAGTAAAAAAAGTAAAAAACAAAACAAAAAAATATATATTATAAGTAATATTATACTATTTATATATTTAATAGTATCATTATTTTTATTAGGAATAATAATTAAATTAAGTGTTATACCATTAAAATATATATTAATTATAATACCAATATATTTAATATTCACTTTATTATTTAGTTTTTTAATAATAAAGAAAAATATAAAAAATGGTATAAAAATATTTATTGATGTAATATTATCTATACTAATAATTATATATAGTTCAGGATTAATATATCTAAATAAGACACTAAATTTTATGGATAAAATAAAAGCAAAAGATTATCAAACAGAAGAATACTATGTAATAGTATTAAAAGATTCTGGTTATGATAATGTTAATCAAATAAAAGAAATAGGTATATATGAATCGAACGATAATTACAAAAATGCCTTAGAAGAATTACATAAAAAAATAGATTTTACAGAAAAGAAGTATAATAATTATACTAATGCAGTAAATAATTTATTAAATAAGAAAGTAGAGGCAGTATTTATAAGTTCATCGCATAAGTCAATACTTGAAGAACAATTGGATTTTGATAAAATAAAAATAATAGATACAACAGAAATAAAAATAAAAAATGATGTAAAAATTGAAGATATAGATGTAACAAAAGAATCATTCAATATTTATATAAGTGGCATTGATATATATGGAAATATATCACAAGTATCAAGAAGTGATGTAAACATGATAGCCACTATAAACCCTAGAACTCATGAAATATTACTAACTTCAATACCAAGAGATTATTATGTTAGATTACATGGTACAACTGGATATAAAGATAAATTAACGCATGCTGGTCTATATGGAATAAATATGTCAATAGAAACACTAGAAGATTTATTTGAAATAAATATAGATTATTATGTAAGAGTAAATTTTACAACTTTAGTAAATTTAGTAGATGCAATAGGTGGTGTTGATATTACTTCAGATAAGGCATTTACAGCACGTACAAATGGTAGTTGTACATATATAAAAGGAAAAAATCATCTAGATGGTAAATGCGCCTTAGCATTTTCAAGAGAAAGATATGCCTATAGTGAGGGAGACAGACATAGAGTACAAAATCAACAAGCAGTTATAACAGCAATATTAAATAAAGCTTTATCAAGTTCAACTTTAGTAAAAAAATATTCATCAATATTAGAATCAATGGGTTCAAGTTTTCAAACGAATATGCCACAAGATAAGATTTATTCATTAGTAAACATGCAATTAGATAGTATGCCAAAATGGAATATAACATCAATTAGTGTCAATGGAAAAGATAGTTCAAATTATACTTACTCATATAGTGCAGGAAAACTATATGTAATGGAACCAGATATGTCTACAGTTGTAAATGCAACTAACAAGATAAAGGAACTAGAAAACAAATGAAAAAAATAATTTATACAGTATTATTAATATTTTGGTTATTAATTATATTTGTTTTTTCAAATCAAAATGGAACTATATCTGGTGGAAATAGTAGTGGAACTATATATTCTATTTTAGATATAATTTATGGAATATTAAATATATCAAAAGATAATATATATGATGTACTTTCAATTATTCATAACCCAATAAGAGAATGTGCTCATGTATTTGAATACTTTGTATTAGCATTTTTAACTTTTAAAACACTAGAAAGTTTTGATATAAAAGAAAATAAATATATAATAACAATACTTTTCTGTTTTATATCTGCTTCATTAGATGAAATACATCAATTATTTATAGTAGGTAGATCATTTGAGTACTACGATATATTAATGGATACTTTAGGCAGCTTATTAATGATAATTATTATAAAAGTTATTAAAGATATGAAAAAATAATCATATCTTTTTTATATAAATATGGTATAATAATTTTTAGGGGGAAAAATATGAATATAATATTATTATCAGGTGGTTCTGGAAAAAGATTGTGGCCATTATCAAATGATGTAAGATCAAAACAATTTATTAAAATTTTTAAAAATGAAAATTTAGAATATGAATCAATGATTCAAAAAATGTATAATCAAATATGTAAAATAGATAAGAATTCAAAAGTTACAATAGCAACCTCAAAAACACAAGTATCAGCTATTCATAATCAATTAAATGAAGATGTAGGAATAAGTATTGAACCATGTAGAAAAGATACCTTTCCAGCTATTGCTTTAGCAACTTCATATCTTTATGATGTAGAAAAAATAGATGAAAATGAAGCTGTAGTTGTATGTCCAGTAGACCCATATGTAAATGATGATTATTTCTTAACAATTGAAAAATTAGGAAATATAGCTAAAAATAGTGATGCCAACTTAGTATTGATGGGAATAAAACCAACATATCCAAGTGAGAAATATGGATATATTCTTCCAGAAGATGATTGTGAAATTAGTAATGTATCAACATTCAAAGAAAAACCAAACAAGGAACTAGCAGAAAAATACATTAAACAAAATGCTTTATGGAATGGTGGTGTTTTCGCATACAGACTAAAGTATGTTTTAGATATTGCTCATCAGTTAATAGATTTTAAAGATTATTATGATTTATATAATAGATATAGTGAATTAGAGAAAATCAGTTTTGACTATGCTGTAGTTGAAAGAGAAAACAAAATTAAGGTTATGAAATTTGATGGTGAATGGAAAGATTTAGGAACTTGGAATACATTAACTGAATCTATGGATGAAAATACAATCGGGAACGCAATACTATCAAATACATGTAATAACGTTCATGTAATTAATGAACTTGATATACCTATTCTATGTATGGGTTTAAAAGATGTAGTTGTTTCAGCTTCGCCAGATGGGATTTTAGTGTCAGATAAAGAAGAGTCAAGCTATATAAAACCATATGTTGATAATATAAGTGATCAAATTATGTATGCCGAAAAATCATGGGGAAGTTTTAGGGTTTTAGATATACAAGAGGAAAGTATGACTATTAAAGTAACATTAAATGCAGGACATCAAATGAATTATCATATGCATGAGAAAAGAGATGAAGTTTGGACTGTTATTTCAGGAAAAGGCCTAGCTATAATTGATGATGAAAAAATACCTATGTTACCAGGAGATGTCATAAAAATGCCTGCCGGATGTAAACATACTATAATAGCGTTAACAGAGTTAAAAGTTATTGAAGTACAATCTGGTAAAGATATAAGTATAGAAGATAAAATAAAATGTAAATTAAAAAAGATATAGTAAAAACTATATTTTTTTCTTAATATTTGATATTATAAATATAGGAGGAATAACATGAATAATGATTTAACACTTTTAATATTAGCTGCAGGTATGGGAAGTAGATTTGGTGGATTAAAACAAATAGAACCAGTAGGTCCAAACAACGAATTTATAATAGACTATTCAATATATGATGCTATAAAGGCGGGATTTAATAAAGTAGTATTTATTATTAAAGAAGAAAACTATGAAATTTTTAGAGAAACTATAGGAAAAAGAATAGAAGAAAAAATAAAAGTTGAATATGTATTTCAAAAAAATGAATTGCCAAAACCATTTGAGTTTCCTAAAAACAGAATAAAACCATTTGGAACAGCACATGCTATTTTAGCAGCAAAATCAAAAATAAATGAACCATTTGTAGTAATAAATTCAGACGATTTCTATGGTAGGGAATCATATTATACTATAAGTAATTATTTAAAAAATAACAAGGAAACATATGCATTGGTTGGTTACAAAGTAAAAAACACATTAACAGAAAATGGTGCAGTAAAAAGAGGAATATGTAAATTAGATGGAGAATACTTAAGTGAATTAATAGAAAGTAAAGTGATAAAAGACAATGGTGATATAATAGCCACTCCATTAGATGGTAGAAGCCCATTTAAAGTAAAAGAAGATACTTTAGTCTCAATGAATATGTTAGGCTTTATGCCAAATATATTTGAATATTTAGAAAAATACTTATTAGAGTTTTTAAAAGTTACGAAAGATTTAGAAACATGTGAATGTTTAATACCAGATGTATTAGGTAAAATAGATATAAAAACAAAAGTATTAACAACAAATGCTAAATGGGAAGGCGTAACATATAAAGAAGATAAAGAACAAGTAGTAAATGCAATCAATGAATTGATAAAAAATAATGAATACCCAAATAATCTATGGAAAACAAATTAATATGTTTGTTTTTTAATCTTTAGTTGAAAAAAATACAAAATAAATGGTATACTAATATATGTTAGGAATGATAAAATGAGAAAATTAAATAAGCAAATGTTAATATTTTCAATAATTAATTTAATATTCACAATTATATTAATAATATTTTTATTCAGTTTAAACATGATACCAATAAAATACTTAATATTATTAATTATAATGTTATTATCTTTAAATATTATAATAATGCTATTGTTAAAGAAAAAACAAAAAATATACAAGATACCTGGTATTATAATGTCAATATTACTAATATTGATTAGTAATATAGGAATATATTATATAGCTAAAACAAATGATTTTATATTAAAATCTTTCAAAAAAAAGAATGTAGAAATCAATAGTTATTATTTAATAAGTAGCTATACTAATTTGGAAGAAATAAGTAATGGAATAGTCGGCTACTACGAAAATACCATAAATATAGAAAAAGCAATGGAAGAAACATCAAAGAAAATAAATACAGAATATAAATCATATGATGATGTTTACAATGTTTTCAAAGCTTTAGATAAAAGTCAAATAAAAGCAGTATTAATAGAAAAAAGTTTATATGAATATTTAAAAGAAAAAGATACAGTGCTAAAACTTGATGAATACAATATAGTATCAATAATAGAAGTAGAAATAGAATCTACTGATGAAGGAATAATTAGTGATGGAGATTCGTTCAGTATCTATATTGGTGGTTTAGACTTTACAGAATTATATACTGATTTTAACATGATAGTTACCGTAAATAAAAAGACAGGAAAAATAATGCTTACAAGTACACCAAGAGATTTTTATGTTGAAGTTGCAGGATTAAATGGAGCTAAAGATTTATTAGGATATGCTGGTGTAAGAGGTATAAATACATCAAGAAAAACACTAGAAAATTTATATGATATCAAAATAGATTATTATATGAGAATAAATACCAAAAGTTTAGTAGGATTAGTAGATACATTAGGAGGAATAGAATTCTGTTCTGATATATCATATACTACAACACATGCAACAGTACTAGAAACTTATGATGATACAAAAGGTGATAAATTATATGTAAAAAAAGGTTGCCATAAATATAATGGTATACAAATTTTAACTATAGCAAGAGAAAGAAAAGCATATAAAGATGGTGATAGACAAAGACAAAAAAATTGTCAAGAAATCATGATATCTATATTCAATAAAATGACAAAAGCAGAAAATTTAACAAATTATTCAAAAATATTAAATTCAGTAAGCAATCTATATACAACAAATATTCAACCAGAATTAGTACAGGAATTAGCAAAACAAACACTAGATGGAACAAAATGGACTATAGAACAGCAGTCAGTAACTGGAAGAGATTCAAGAGGTAATGTTCATTTAAGCAATATAATTGATTATGTAATGGTACCAAACAGTGATAGTGTAAAAGAAGCATCACTAAAAATAAAAATGATAGAGGCTGGAAAATAGCCTTTTTTTTATATCAAAAAAATGATATAATATTAAAGAAGGATTGGTAATATGCGACTTAGAAATATAAAAAATGCAGATGAAATAGTAAATAATTCAAAATATACAATAAAAGAAATAAATAATAATAATTTTGATAATAATAATCCAATATATTTAGAAATAGGAATGGGGAAAGGCGATTTTATAATAAATAATGCTATTCAAAATCCAAATATAAATTACATAGGAATAGAAAAATATAAAAGTGTCTTGGTAAAAGCTGTACAAAAACTAGAAGAAAAAGAATTAAACAATTTAAAAATAATATGTATGGATGCTAAAAATATAAATGAAATGGAAACAAAGGTTGATTTATTATATTTAAACTTTTCAGATCCATGGCCTAAAAAAAGACATGCATTAAGAAGATTAACAAGCCCAATATATTTAGAAAAATATGAAAATATTTTTAAAAATCAAAAACACATTATTATGAAAACAGATAATAGAAATTTATTTGAATATTCCATAATTAGTTTTACAAATTATGGATATAAAATAGAAGATATATGTTTAGACATATATAAAGAGAATATTGAAAATAATATTCCAACCGAATATGAAAAAAAATTTAGAGATAAAGGACCAATATATAAAATAGAAGTAACAAAGTAGACATATATTTACATATAAAAAACAAAAAAACTTTTTATTTTATAATGAATTTGGTATACTTATAGTAAGTGAGGGTAATATGAAAAAACTAGGAATTATAATGCTTTGCTTCCTACTCACAGGGTGCTCAGTAGTTAGAATGGATACAACAAATATAGATAATATTGTAAATGTAGTTTTATCAAAAGAAAATAACTTATACAATAGGGTTGGTAAAGGATATAAATACTATGTACCAAGAGGAGTAACATATATTGATACCAATGATTTAAATGATAAACTATATTCAAATGGTACATATTACTATTTATATATTGATACAGTAAGTTATTACTATAAAATAAATACCAAATATATAGAAAAACCAAATTTATATTATTCAAAAACAATAGATGGTGAAAAAAGTGGATATTTAGAAATAAAAGAGCAAGAAAATAATACATATTACATCACATTTTATTATAACTATGCAAAAATTGAAGCAATAACTAATAAAGAACATATAGGGGAAGTAATATTAAATGCTAGTTATATATTATCAACAGTAAAATTCAATGATAATATTGTTAAATTAAATTTAAAAGATAATTATTTAACTAATAAAGAAGAACAATACACAGAATTTAAAGAAAGTGAAAAAGAAGAATACTTCTTAATGACAGAAGAAGAAACGAAAAACTAGAGGTGACTAAAATGAAATTATTTGAAAAAGTAAAAAATATGTTTACAGAAGAAATAGAAGAAGAAAAACCAGTAATAAAAAAAGAAGTAAGACATGTTGAAATACCAACTCCAAAAGTAGAAGAAAAAGAAGTGGAAGAAAAGAAAGAAGAAAAATTATTATTTTTTGATGACAAAGATTTTGAAGATCTAGAAAGAGAAGAAGAAAAAATAATAAAACCTCTTCCAAAAAAAGAAGAGCCACTACCTTATAAAGGAGTAAAACCCGTAATAAGTGATGAACCTAAAAAAGTATTTAAACCATCACCTATAATATCACCTGTATATGGTGTATTAGATAAAAATTACAAAAAAGATGACATAATAACAAAAAAATCACCACGAAGTTCATATCATAGTGAAAATATAACAGTAGATGATGTTAGAAAAAGAGCATTTTCAACATTAGAAGATGATTTAAAAAATGAAATATTAGAAGATGATTACATAGTAAGTAAAAGAGAAGTCGTAGAAGATGATTTAGATATATTTAAAGATATAGAAGAAAATGAAGATGAAGTTATAAATAATAAAAAAGTGGACATAGTAGATAATGATGCTTTTGAAGATGATTTATTAGATGACACAGAATATTTATCAAAAAAACTTGAAGAACAAAAACGCAAATTAGATGAAATTAATGACATTATTAATGACAATCAAGTATCAAAAACTCGTTCAGTAGATGAATATTTATATCGTGAACAAGAAAGAGAAGTAAAAGAAAAATCAGATACAATAGAAGAAACAGAAGTAGTAGAAAATAAAGAAATTTCAGAAGAGCCAAAAATTATTGATGAGAAAGAAATAATTGAAGAACCAGAAGTTATTGAAGAAGATGTAATAGAAGAACCAAAAATCGAAGAAGATGATTCATCAATTAATAATGAAGAAGAATCACCTAAATCATTAGATGAAGCATATAAAGATGCATTTGACGATATAGAAGAAGCATCAACAAAAACAGAACAAAAAGAAAAAAAGAAACAAGACATGTCAGACAGTGAATTATTAAACTTAATAGATTCAATGTATGAAAAAAGCGAGGATGATGAGTAATGTTAGTAGATATCGATGCATTATTTTCAGTAATATTATATACACTTGGTTGCATACTATTAATTATACTAATTGTACTTTCTATTAAAGGAATAAAAACATTAAAAAAAGTAAATAATTTAATAGATGATGTACAAGAAAAATCAAATAAAATAAATGGAATATTTGATTTTGTAGATTCAACTACTGATTTTATGAATGGGTTTGTTGATAAAATTGTAGGTGGAATATCAGGACTATTAATAAAAATGTTTAATAAAAAGAAAGAAGAGGATAAAGATGAGTAAAAAAAAGGGATTAGGAAAATTATTTGCAGGAGTAGCTATAGGTAGTGCACTTGGAGTATTATTTGCTCCAAAAACTGGAAAAGATACAAGAGCAGATTTAAAGAAAAAATTAGATGAAATGCTTGATAAAGTAAAAGATATAGATGCTAAAGAAGTAAAAGAAAGTATAGAATCTAAAATAGAAGAAATAAAAGAAGAATTAACAGATTTAGATAAAGAAAAAGTTTTAGAAATAGCTAAAACAAAAGCAAAACAAATACAAGAAAAAACAGAAGAACTAGTAGATTATGCTATAGAAAAAGGAACTCCAGTATTAGAAAAAGCAGCAACTAATATTAGAAATAAAGCTATAGTAGTAACAAAAGAAGTACTAGATAAATTAGAAAATGGAAATAAAAAAGTAAAAGCTTCAAAATAATTGAAGTTTTTTTAAACTTTTAAATGAAATACTAAGTATAATAAATGAAAAAATATTTACGAGATTAATAATGTTATTAGTAAATTTAAATGATAAAAATTTAAAAATTTCAGGTGAAAATGAAAAAACAATATATAATAGTATTGAAGAACAAATAATAACAATATTATAAATTTATAATATTGACACAAATACATTTGTTCGTTATACTATATATAGTTGGTGAGATATGAAAGCATTAGAAGAAATAAAAGGACTAGGTCCAAAAAATATCAAATTATTAAATAAACTAAATATTTATAATACAGATGATTTAATAAATTATTATCCATTTAGATATGAAATAATCAAAAGAAGTAATATAGAAGAACTAAATGATAAAGATAAAATAATCATAGATGGAATAATAGAAACTTTACCAAGTGTTTACTATATAAGTAAAAAACTAGATAAAATGAGTTTCAAATTAAATACTGGTAACAATTTATATAATATTGTTATATTTAATAGAGGATTTTTAAAATCAAAATTAAAAATAGGAAGTTCTGTAACTGTAATAGGGGTATTAGATAAAAAACATAATACAATAATAGTAAATGATATAAAATTAGGAAAATTAGAAAAAACAATAATAGAACCAGTCTATCATACAACATATGGAATAACAGGATCAAATATAAATAAAATAATAAAGAAAATACTAATAGATGAATTTAATACTATAGACTATATACCAGATTACATAAAAGAAGAATATAATTTTTTAGATAAAAATAAAAGTATTATTGAATTACATAATCCAACTGATGTAAACAAATTAAAAAATGCTCTAAATAGAACTAAATATGAAGAATTATTTTTATTCATGTTAAAGATGAATTATTTAAAAGATAATAAAGAAAATAAAATAGGATTAAAAAGAAATATAGATTACAAATATGTTGAAGAATTAATAAATAAATTACCATTTAAATTAACTAGTGATCAATTAATTAGTATTAAACAAATATATGATGATTTAAATAATCCAAGAAGAATGAATAGGTTATTACAAGGCGATGTTGGTAGTGGAAAAACCATAGTAGCAATTATAAGTATGTATATGAATTATTTAAGCGGATATCAAAGTGCTTTAATGGCTCCAACTGAGATACTAGCAATTCAACATTATAATAATATAATTAATTTGTTTAAAGATTACAATATTAAGGTAGGCTTATTAACTGGTAAATTAAAAGCAAAGGAAAAAAGAGAATTATTACAAGATTTAAAAAGTGGTAATATTGATATAATAGTAGGTACACATGCTTTAATTTCAAATGATGTAGAATATAAAAATTTAGGACTTGTTATAACAGATGAACAACATAGATTTGGAGTAAATCAAAGAGGTAATTTAAAGAACAAAGGTATAACACCGGATATTTTATATATGAGTGCTACTCCAATTCCTAGAACATATGCTTTAACTTTATATGGTGATATGGATATATCTAATATAAAAACAATACCTAGTGGTAAAAAAGATATCATTACTTTTGTAAAAAAGGAAAGTGAAATGAAAGATGTATTAACATCTATGTTAAATGAATTAAAAGCAAATCATCAAATATATGTAATATCTCCTTTAATTGAAGAAAGTGATAAATCTGATTTAGAAAATATTCATGAGTTAGAAGAAAAAATGAATAAGGCTTTTGGTAAATATTATAAAATAGGTGTATTGCATGGTAAAATGACTAACACAGAAAAAGAAGAAATTATGAATTCTTTTAAAAATAATGAAATTCAAATATTAATTAGTACAACCGTTATAGAAGTTGGAATAGATGTAAAAAATGCTACAATGATAGTAATATGGGATGCTTTTAAGTATGGATTATCTACATTACATCAATTAAGAGGTAGAGTAGGTAGAAATGATTTACAATCATATTGTATTTTAATAAGTAATAGAGAAACAGAAAGATTAAATATTTTAACTAAAACTTGTGATGGATTTAAAATAAGCGAAGAAGATTTCTTGTTAAGGGGAAGTGGAGATTTATTTGGTATAAAACAAAGTGGTGATATGGTATTTAAGGTTGCAGATTTAAAAAAAGACTATAAAATTTTGTTAAAAGCAAAAGAAGATAGTGAAAAATTTTTAATGAATAAAGGCCTTGAAAAATATGACAAAATAGCTAATTTAATTTTTAGTAGTACAGAACTTGACTAATTGCATCTTGACTTTTAGTAAAATCATCTATATAATTATAATAGCGTGAGATATCACGCAGGAACACTCTTACGAACTAAAGATGAGAGTGTGCAACCAAAACCCCCTGAAG
>CAKOWF010000010.1 GCA_934122215.1 uncultured Bacilli bacterium
TTAATTGATATATTTTAAAAAAATTTATATATAAAAAAGATACTTTTTCAAGCATCTTTTCATTATTTAACTAATTTTGATATTACTATTTATTGGAACTATTTGAATAAATGTATTTCCATCATTAACAATTACATCTGTTCCATCTAAATATTTATATATAGTTTTGGAACTTCTTGAATCTTTTTGCCATGTTATTTCTTTAACACAACCATTAGTTATAAAATATCCACTACCAGTTCCTATATTATCTAGTGCCTGTCTTCCATAACTATCAATTGAATAATTTTTGACTTTAATAATTATTATATTTTTAAAATTATATTGTTTTTTAGTGATAGCATCAACATGTGCCTTATCATTAGCAAACCTATTATAAACTTTATTAATATTATCATATTCATATTTAACAGTCATGTAATAAGAGTATGGAATAACAACTGTATTTGCTTTATTTGTTATAATGGTTTCCTTAGTACCATCTTCCAATTCTGTTTCAGTTTCCTCTTTAATATCTACTTCATCTACATCATAATTTAATACTGGTTCAGAATTACTAGTAGTTCTATATCCTTTTTGTTTAATTAAATTATTAATTTTTTCCATACTTGTAAATGCTTTATGTTCATAAGCAACTTTTAAAGTAGTATCTCTCCAAAATGCATTATCATATAAACCATTAATATTATTAATTCCTAATGAAATAATATCTTTCTTTGCCTGATCACTAAATCCAAAATGAACATATATAGCATCATTTTCTAAAACATAGTCTAAAAAATATGGTCTTGAACTTCTTACACTACCTATTTTTTCTGTAGTTTTATCTTTATATAAAGCTAACATTCTAGTAATTCCGCCTTCTACTATTGCTTCATATACAATAAATGCATCTTGTAATCCTGCATGATTTAGTCTTGCTTGATCATGATTATTTATTTGGACAGCAATCACTCTTGAATTAGAATCAGGATTAAATATTTGTAATTTTTTTACTGGTATTGGTTGAGGTTCATCTTTAGGTGTACTTGTATCTTCTTTATTATTACAACCAGTAATAATAAATAGTGAAATAATAACTAATAATAAACTAAACTTTTTCATATCATCACATCCTAAATTAATTATATAATAAAACAATTATTTATACAAATTATTTTATTATATTAAATGCTAAAATAATTAAAAACATAACAAACATCAATAATAAAATTAACCCATTTATTTTGTCACTTTTCTTTGATTTATATTCTACACCTAATGTCCATAATGTAAGTAATCCTGCTACAAATCCACCAATATGAGCAGCCATATCAATACCACTTAAGAAAAATGGTAAAGAAAAGTTAATAATTAAAATTGGTATTACTTGTGATGCCATCATACTACCTAAATAAACTCTATAGTGATATCCAAAATAAAGAAGTGCTCCAAACAATCCAAACAATGCTCCACTAGCTCCAGCACTTATACTATTTCCTATAAAAAGCATACTCATTAGATTACCAACTACTAAGCTTACTAAATAAACGATTAAAAATTTCCATTTACCTATTAAGCTTTCTAAACGAGTTCCAATAGCAAGTAGTGAATACATATTAACAAATAAATGAATTAAACCTATATGTATAAATCCTGCTAATAACAGTCTATAATATTCACCAGCTTTTATTAATGGAGAATATAGTGCTCCAAAATTAACTAAAGTATTAATATCTGTAGAACCATTTCCAAATATATACATTGATAGGAACATTAAAATATTAATAGCTACTAATAAATATGTAATTATAGGTGTTTTTATTCTAAAAACTTTTTCTGCTTTTACATTATTTTCTTCATTAGTAGAAGCTATTTCTCCAGTTAATTTAATAAATAAATCCATGCCTTCTTCTTTAAAGTCAGTATTTTTTGTTATATCATTAAAATTATTTTTTATTACATCAAATTTATCTAAATCATTTATTTCTTTTATATCTATACATTCCATTTTAGGCAAATGATAATAATTTTCCATATTAACATTATCACCAATATTTAAATATATACTTAAAATATTTAAATGAAATGTAAAAGTTTTTTGTTTTATTTTTCTTGCTATTCTATTTGTTTTAAATACATCATAGTTGAATTGTTCATCGTTATATATATTATCTGTTACTATTCTTACAATTCCAAAATCATTTGTAAGATTTTCTAACCATATTTCATTTTTAGCACCATGTAATACTACTGGACTATATCCTTTTTCTGTTATAAAGTAATGTAATAATTTCATTACCATTTCATCCATATTATCTGTCATAATTCCTCCTGTAATATTGTTTAATTTATTTCATATTATTTATTAGGTGATAGTATGAAGAAATTAATTATTTTTATTATTAGTTTTACTATTTGGATAATTCCTTCAATATTTATTAGAGATTATTCATTTTATAATGAACTAAATTTACCATTTTTTGCTTTACCAAAATGGGCCTTTCCTATTATTTGGACTCTACTCTATATATTAATTTCTATTAGCATATCTATTATTTATAGTATGTATCAACCTAAATATATTAAAGATTATAATAAATCATTAATAAGCAATTATATATTTAATGAATTATTTACTTATGTTTTATTTGTTTTCAAAAATTTATTTTTTAGTTTTATTATAGCACTTAGCAATTTAATAACTTCTTTATTTTTGTATTATGAAACCAAATCATTAGATGAAAGTTCTTCAAAATTTTTACTTCCATACGTTTATTTTAATGTATTTGCGACTATATTAAGTTTAACTATCTATTTTATTAATCTTTAACTTGATTTAGTATATTTAAAAAACACTCTGGTAGTTCACTAGTAAATTCCATATACTTTCCTGTTCTAGGATGAATAAATCCTAGAGTTTTAGCATGTAAACATTGTCCTGTGTTATCAAATAATTTTCTTTTACCATATACTGGATCATTTACTACTGGATAACCTATATAATTCATATGTACTCTTATTTGGTGAGTTCTACCTGTTTCTAGTTGTAACTCTATTAAAGTAGTATCTTTATATCTTTCTAAAACTTTAAAATGAGTTACAGCATTTTTAGCATTTACATCTGTTACAGCCATTTTTTTTCTATCATTAATATCTCTTCCTATTGGAGCATCTATAGTACCAGTATCAGTATTTACTACTCCATGTACTAAAGCAATATATTTTCTTGTTGTTGTTTTTTCTTCTAATTGCTTAGCTAAAGATAAATGAGCTTCATTATTTTTAGCTATTACTAATAAACCTGTAGTATAAGCATCTATTCTATGTACTATTCCTGGTCTAAATTCGCCATTTATATCACTTAATTTTGAATGATATAAAAGGCCATTTACAAGTGTTCCATGTTTGTTTCCTACTGCTGGATGAACTACCATACCATTTTTCTTATTGACAACTATTACATCTTCATCTTCATATACAATATCTAAATCCATTTTTTCTGGAACAGCTTTCATTTCTTCTTCTACATATTCTTCAGAAGTGATAGCATCACCATTTTTTAAAATGTAACTATTTTTCGTTTCTTTATTATTTACTAATATTTGTTTGTTTTTTATCATACTTTGAATTTTACTACGACTCAAATTTAACTTTTCTATAAGGTAAGAATCTATTCTTTTGTTTTCATCTTTTTCTATTTTAATTTCTTGCATATTTCTTCCCTCCATATCATTATAATACATCCAATACATATAAATGTATCAGCTAAATTAAATATAGGCATAGGTTTATTTAATATTGTAAATGAAATAAAATCAGTAACACTTCCATATATTATTCTATCTATTAAATTTCCTATTATTCCACCTATCAACATACCATATATTATATAGTCTATCTTTTTTAAATCTTTACCTTTTATATAATAAATTATTCCTATTAATGCTATTATTGTTATTATTATAAAAAAGATTGTTTTACCTTCTAGTATACTAAAAGCTGCTCCATCATTTTTTACATATATTAAACTAAAAAAATTAGGTATTAACTCTATATCATTATAAAGATTTAAGTACATTCTTACTAATATTTTTGATATTTGATCTATCATTAAAAACAAAATTGTGTACAAACTGATTTTTTTCATTAAAATCACCTAATTAATTATATCACATTTTTTTAATTTTTTACTAAAACTAATATTTATTAAATACTTATATAACTATTTTTAAATAATGGTTATACCAATTTAATATTTTGGCTATTATTTGCTTGCCAATTAATCATATTAGTCATTTGATAGTTAGTTTTTTATTTGCTAAAGTATTTCATCAGAAAGGAGGACAAAATGTTAAATCAAACTGTACTAGTAGGTAGATTGGTTCGTGATCCAGAACTATATGAAACTGAAAGCGGCAATAAAGTTACTAATATTACTTTAGCAGTTCCAAGAAGTTATAAAAATTCTGAAGGCGTTTATGATACTGATTTTATCAATTGTGTTCTTTGGAAAGGTGTAGCTGAATCAGCAACTGAGTATTGTCATAAAGGCGACCTTTTAGGAATTAAAGGAAGAATTCAAACAAGAACAGTAGAACTAGATGATGAATCCAAAAAAAATATAACTGAAGTAGTAGCAGAAAAAGTAACTTTTTTATCAAGTAAAAAAGACTAATAATAACCCAAAGTAAGATTTCAAATTAAATTTCAATTTTATCATAAAAAGACTTCATAAGAAGTCTTTATTTTTATATAATTTTACATTAAATAAAAGTTATTTTTAATATTGTTGTCCCCATATAACAGTGTGTTTAGCATCTTTGCCGCAAACTACACATTTACCTGTTACCATATCCTCATCTATAATACATCTAGATTTTGTACCTTTTATTTCTTTCATTTTAAGTTCACATTCTTCACATCCACACCAATCAGCTTTTATAAATCCTGGTTGTGTATTCATAATATTTTCTACATCATGTAAATTCTTTGCAGTAAACGTTAATTTATTTCTTCTGTCTAATGCCCTATTATACATATCATTTTGAATTGTTTCTAATAAATTATTTAAATATTCTACTATATTAATATTAACATTTTCCTGATATTTTTCACTTGTATCTCTTCTAGCTATAGTAATTAAATTATTTTCTAAATCTCTTGGTCCTATTTCTATTCTAACTGGTATACCATTTACTTCTGCTTCAGCAAATTTAAAACCTGGAGATTTTTCTGATAAATCAATATATGAAATAATATTATTTTCATTTAATTTTTTATTTATATCTTTAGCTAAATTTAATACATCATCATTGTTACCAATGGGTATAATAACAACTTGTTTTGGAGCAATTCTAGGTGGTAATACAAGTCCTTTATCATCACTATGAACCATTATTAATCCACCAATCATTCTAGTAGCAGTTCCCCAAGATGTTTGATATACATATTCTTGTTTATTTTCTTTGTTCAAAAATTTAACATCATATGCTTTACTAAATTTTTGACCAAAATAATGGCTTGTTCCTGCTTGAAGTGCTACACCATTATACATTAAAGCTTCATTAGTTAAAGTATATTCAGCTCCAGCAAATTTTTCTTTTTCTGTTTTTCTTCCTGTAATAGATGGTATAGCTAAAATTTCATGATGAAACCATCTATATACATCCATCATTTGTTTTGTTTCTTTTTCAGCTTCTTCTGCTGTACTATGAATAGTATGTCCTTCTTGCCATAGAAATTCTCTACTTCTTAAGAAAGGTCTAGTTTCTTTTTCCCATCTAAGTACATTACACCATTGATTATATAATTTAGGCAAATCCCTATATGAAGATACATGATCTTTGTAATAATCACAAAACATTGTTTCACTAGTTGGTCTAATACATAGTCTTTCATCTAATTCTTTTGATCCACCATAAGTTACCCAAGCTACTTCTGGAGCAAATCCTTCTACTAAATCACTTTCTTTTTTTAGTAAATTTTCTGGTATTAATAAAGGCATTTGCACATTAACATGTCCTAATTCTTTAAACTTTTTATCTAAAATAGATTGCATTTTTTCCCATATTGCATAACCATTTGGTTCTATAGCAATACATCCTTTTACATTTGTATAACTGGCTAAATGAGCAGCCATTACTACATCAGTATACCATTTAGCAAAATCGACATCTCTACTTGTTATTTTTTCATTTTTCATATTATTACTCCATTTCTTTTATTATTTTATCATAATTTTCCATTCTTTCATAGTATAGAAAAAGAAAAACATCATTTTGTTTTCCTTTTAACAAACACTACTGAATCATTACCATCAAATGTCGCTAATTGTAATAATATATCATCATTATCCGAATACAATTTATTCATTATTTTTGAAAAATTCCTTGGATATAATGAACCATATAAATAATATAATTGAACTAGTGAATCATCATTTAAATATGGTATCAAGTTTTTATATACATTATTTACTGATTCATCAATATTATCTGATACAAGATATTGTAATACATTTGATAAAATTACTCTATCAAATTTTTCATCTACTAAAGTTTTAGAAACATCATAAATATTTCCTACTTTAAAATTAACTTTAGCAGTTTTTAGAATTTCTCTCAATTTATAGTAATTTTCATCACTTTGTAAATATAAATTCATAATTTCTAATTGTTTACTTGTAAAATTATCTTCAAAATATGAGAATTCATTACTATTTAATAATTTGTCATATAAGGTTTCTCTATCACAACTCAAAATTAAATCTTTCTTAAATTTATAAAATAAACTTGCCATTTCATTTATATCAAGGAGAGTTACATCTTTTGCACCTAGTAATAGACTATTAAATACCTGATCAGAAGATGAACCAATGGTTAAAACACTTTTATCTTTTATATCCATTTGTGTGATATATCCTGATATATTTTCTGTTGTAAAAGGATATATTTTTTGAAAACAATTTATATTATTCATACTTTAGCCCCCTAAAAATAGATATATAATATCATATATGTGCAAAGATTGCAAACTTATTCACCCAACATTAATTTAACAGTTTCACCTTCAAATATTCTTGTATTTTTACTAGGAGACTGATATATAACTTTTGAGCCTGTTCCAGTATATTCAACTTTAAAACCTTTTAGATTTTGAATTGCTTCTTTTAAAGACATATTAGTAACATCTGGTACAGTAGCATATTTTCTATCCAAATAATTATATTTCTTTTCACTTGCCCCAACCGGTTTTTCAATGTTTAGTATATCTATTGACTCTTGTAATATTGTTCTAGCTATAGGTGCTGCTATTGTACCACCATATTGTGTTATTCCTTTAGCATTATCTACAGCAACATAAACAACTATTTCAGGATCATTAGCTGGCATAAAGCCTATAAATGACACAATATAATTACCTACCATATATCTGCCATCTTTTACTTTTTGAGCTGTTCCTGTTTTACCACCTACTCTATAACCATCTATAAATGCATTTCTACCTGTACCATTTGTTACTACACTTTCTAAAGCATATCTTACCTTTTCACTTGTGTCTTCACTTATTACTTTTCTTTTTATTTCACTCTCAAAGCTTTTAATAACGGTATTTGTCTCTGGTTCATTTAAACTTTTTACTATATAAGGTTTTATCAATGTACCACCATTTATAGCGGCACTTACAGCTGTTATTTGTTGTATAGGAGTTACACTTACACCTTGGCCAAATGAAGTAGTTGCTAGTTCTACTGGTCCAACTTTATCTAATTTAAACAATATACCACTTGCTTCTCCATTTAAATCTACTCCTGTTTTTTCTCCAAAACCAAATAAATTTATATATTCAAATAATTTTTCCTTACCTAATTTTTGACCAATCGATACAAACCCTGGGTTACAAGAGTTTTCTACAACCTGTAAATATGTTTGAGCTCCATGTCCTCCATGTTTCCAACATTTTATTCTAGCATTTTCTACATTTACACTTCCGCCATCATAAAATGTGTCTTTATCTAAATCAATCAATTTTTCTTCTAAAGCAGCACTTAATGTAATAATTTTGAAAGTTGATCCTGGTTCATATGTCATCCATACCGGTAAATTTCTATTTATCTCTTCTACCGTATAATTTTGGTATTCGCTAGGATTAAAATCAGGTCGTGAAGCGATTGCTAAAATTTCTCCCGTTTTTGGATTCATAGCTATTCCTAAAGCTTGATCTGGATTATATTTGCTTACTGCATTATTCAATTCTCTTTCTAATACTGCTTGTAATTCATAGTTAATTGTTAAAGTCATATTCACACCATCTTGAGGTGCTTCATAACTTTCTGTTAATTCTAACTTATTTCCTTTAGCGTCACTTATATATTTAATTGCTCCTGATTTTCCTGTTAAATATGAATCATACATTAATTCTAATCCACTTAATCCTTGATTATCTATTCCAACAAAGCCTAAAGTATGTGAAAGTAAATTTTTATATGGATATGATCTTGTACTTTCTTTTACTAAATATACTCCATCATATTTTAAACTATTTATTTTATCAGCTATTTCATATGACAATTTTCTACCTTCTGGATGGACTCTTTCTATTGATGTCTGCTTACTTACATGTTTATACATTTCTTCATAACTTACATTTAATATTTCAGCTAATTTAGTTGCTACTTCTTCTTTATTTTTTATTTGATTAGGAATCAACACTAATGATGTTGTAGTAATATTATCAGCTAATACCACTCCATTTCTATCATATATTTTTCCTCTATCTGCCATTATAGGAAGATTTCTATTCCATAATTGATTTGCTAAATAATTTAATTTTTTATAATCTATTACTTGAGTGTAAAATACTTTTCCTATAATTAATATTAAACAAACAATTAATATAAATAACACTATTTTTATTCTGGTATGTATTCCTTTATTGAACATAATATCACCAGTTAATTATATGCTTGTACTTATTTATTAAAACAAAAAAGATAATTATATATTATCTTTATTCAATTATATATGCTTGTGATGCAGCTGAAGAAGAACCATCACCTGATTTTATTGTTACACCTTTTTTTAATATCACTACTGGATATATTCTATATGAACTATCTGTTGATGAATTTAATGTATGATCTATTATATTACCACTTTCAATAGTAATAACTTTACCACCATCTGAACTATCCATTGTCCATACACTAGATGTACCAAATAATTTATATAAATAATTATCGATTTTACAACCACTATTTGTTATATCTATTGAACATGTATCATTTAAAGATGCCACTACATAATCACTTACATTTATTAATCCTAATTTATTTGAAACTGTTGATGTTGCTTCTACAGATCTTAAAACTTCATATGTCATTTTTACAGATAAATCTACAGAACCATTTAACCATTTTCCACTATCAACTACTTTACTTGAATAATTACTTAAAGTTCCATTTGTAATGAAATTTAACAAGTATTCAGCTATTGAAGATGTAATAAAAATATTATTGTTATTTGCACTATAAGGACTTGATTCAGGTGTTGTTTTTATTAATTTAATTGTTTTATTTTCTTTATTTAAACTAACAATTCTATATACATCCCCACCTGTTCCTAATCTTACATAATTATGTGGTTCATCTCCTCTAAATACGTAATCATCACCAATATCATATAATCCAAAATTAGAAATATTATTAGAATCTTCTATAATTTTATCATAAGCTGATATAACGACGTTACTTTGTTTTATTGAAAAAGTATTGTTATTATATACAATAATATAACCTGAAATTGTAGAATCATTTTCACAATCAATATCTAGATATTGATATACATATTGATTGTTTTCATTATTATATGAAATTTTCATACAACCATTCATTTCTTCTCCATTTTTAGGATTACTTATTTTAGTTTGTTCTAAATATTTTGATTTTTTTAAATTTTCTAAAGAAATATATGAATCATTTAAATGATTTTTATCTAATAACTCTTTATGTTCCAAAGAAAAATTTTTAGCAACCGTTTCTAATTCCCTTAATTGTGATTGATATAAATTTTCTTTTGAACTATTAATTATATCTACTACATTTGGAAAAATAATTATAGATAATATTGATAATACAACTATAACTGCTAAAACTTCCATAAGTGTAAATCCTCTTTTCATAATTTCACCTAACTTTCTAAAGTATTTGACAGAGTAATGGTAATACTCATATCATTTGTAAGAATTGTATTTACTGGTATTGATTGATTTGTTACATATCCATATCCTTCAATTGTATATGGAATATTTAATAGTTCAAATAATTCAATTACTTCATGCCTACTCCATCCTGTTAGATTTGGCATTTTATATTCTGATGAGTTAGTTAATAAAATTAATTTTTCACCATTAATTAATGAACTATTAGTTAATGATTGTTTTATTATTTTATCACCATTACCAATGGTAATAACTTTTATTCCATCATTTGTTAATTTTGTTTCTATATCACTTGTATTTTGATTAATATATGATTTAATTTCAATCATATTTAAGGAGTTTTCTTCCTTTGTTTCGCTAAACATATTTTTATACTTTGCTATGCTTTTCATTATATCTTTTACTGCATTAGATAGTCCACTACTTTTACCCCAAGTAGGTAATTTCATAGCAGCATATATTATAATTTCCGGATCATCATATGGAAACATACCAGCATAAGAAAATATATATGCATTATCTCCTGTTAAATACCCACCTACTGTATTACTATAAATTTGTGAAGTTCCAGTTTTTCCTATTACATCAAATCCTTCTATTCTATAAGGATAACCTGTCGTTCCAGGATCTTTTCCCTGTACTGTTATATACATTAAATCTTTAATTTTATTTGCTGTTTCTTTTGATATAACATTGCTGATTCTATCAACATTTCTCTCATAATATATTTCATTTGTATTTGAATTTACTATTTTACTTACAATATGTGGCTTTAACATATCACCATTGTTAGCAATCATGGTTAATGCTTGTAAGTGTTGTACTGGTGTAGTTGTAATTCCTTGTCCAAATCCAGCTGTATATACTTCTATTGGATATATAAACTTTAATTTACCACTTTGCTCTCTTGATAATTCTATTCCTGTTAATTCACCAAAACCATATTTTTTAAAGCAATCATATAAATCTTGTCTAGTTAAACTCTGTTCTATTAAATTAGCTATACCAACATTACTTGAATATTCAAAACCTTTATCAAATGTTATTGTTCCCCAACCTGTTCTATTCCAATCATTAATTGTATCATTTCCTACTTGATATGTTCCTGATGTAAAAGTTTTGTTTCCATCATATGTACCTTTTTCCATAGCACACATATATGTATATGTTTTCATAGTTGATCCTGGTTCAAAAGGAATAGATGTAAATATATTTTCATAATTTGTTATATTTCTAACATTTGGATCATATGAAGGAGTTGAACTAGTTCCTAATATATCACCAGTTTTAGCATCCATTACTGAAATTGTAATCCATTCTGGATTGTATGTATTTTGAGCTTCTTTTATTGATGATTCGATAAATCTTTGAATACTAGCATCTATTGTTAAATATATATCATAACCGTTCTCTGCTTTTATCTCTTTTGTTTGGGTATTTGCTATTTTATATCCATATTTGTCTTGTTGATATTCCAAATATCCATCTTTACCACTTAACAGATCATTGTATTTTGACTCTATACCTAATTCTCCAACTATTTGTTTCGTAGTAGTGGTTTTACCATTACTATCAGTTTCTGTTATTTCATTATCTTTAGCGTATCCTATTATATATGAAGCAAAATCTCCATTTGGATAATATCTTTTTTGGTCCTCCATAAAATCTATTCCGGGTAAATTTAATGATTCGATTTCATCTTTTTTTAACTCTGTAATTCCTCTTCCACCAGGTCCCAATTCAACTTGATATCTATCTTGCGTAAGAAGTTTTTTTAAAGTATCTACATCCATATTTAATAAAGGACTTAATGCATTAGCAGTTGCATCTACATCTTTTACATAGTTTTCTTTTGTATATACTGTACTTTTTGGTAAATAAGCTATCACTGTATATGAACTAACATTAAGTGCTAGAACATTTGAATTACTATCATATATTGTTCCTCTTTTAGCTGATAAAACTTTTTTTACTGTATTTCTACTTGCTGCAAATTCTGACATATTTTTTCCATATATTGTAGGTGATAGTGATAAATAAACAAATTGAATATATAGAATAATGGTAAGTAAAATTACTCCTATGTAAATATATAATGGTGCTTTCCAAACAGTTCTTCTACCATTTTTCATATTATCACTACCTTACTATTACCATTATATCAAAGTTTACTTCTTAAAAAAAGGGGTATATAAATAAAAAGTTCTTGTTTTAAGAACTTATCTTCTAAATTTATATTTATCATTTTCATTTTTATATCCTATAGATGTAGCAACTTTTATACTTCCTATATTTGTTTTATCAATATCTGCCTCTATACATTTTATATTAGAATCATTCATTATATATTTAGTCATCTCAGATAATATTTTTCTTCCATAACCTAAACATCTATATTCAGGTAATACTGCATATTGAATATTTACATAACCTAATTCATGGTAACTAAAAAATCTTATCATTCCAACTATATTGTCTTTTTCCTCTATAAGATAAACTTTTTTTAATTCAATTTTATCTGAATTATTAAAATAATTATCTGCATCTTTTATAAAAAATTCTCCAAAATACTTTTTAAATTCATCATCATTTAATAATTTTCTTTTAGCTAAGTTATGTTCTAAATTATTTTTATCAAAACTAATTAATTTTAAAGTTTCTAATTTTTGTTCCATACTATCACCTATATAAATTATATAAAAAAAGAAGTTCTTTTTCAAGAACCTCTTAATCCATTAATTCATTTTCTAAAACATCTAATGGTTCTAAACTTGAATCAACTTTTTCTAAATTATAATTAATGTTTCTATATTTTTTAGCACCTGTACCTGCTGGTATTAATTTACCAATGATAACATTTTCTTTTAAACCATTTAAGTGGTCTACTTTACCATGTATAGCTGCATCTGTTAATATTCTTGTTGTTTCTTGGAATGATGCTGCTGATAAGAATGAATCTGTTTCAAGAGAAGCTTTAGTAATACCTAATAATACTGGTCTACCAGTAGCTGGATTTTTACCATTTAAAATTAATTCTTTATTTTCTTCTCTAAAATCATTAATATTAACCATAGTTCCAGGTAATAAATATGAATCACCACTATTTACAATTTTAATTTTAGAAATCATACGTTTAGCAATAATTTCAACGTGTTTATCTGAAATATCAACACCTTGAGAACGATAAACTTTTTGAATTTCTGATAAGATATATTGTTGAACAGTAATTGGATCTGTAACAACTAATAATTCTTTTGGACTAATAGCACCATGAGTTAAACGTTGACCTGATACTACCTTATCGCCTTTATTAACTGCTAATTTAGCGCCATAATTACTTGTATGTTCTTTTGTTTCTACATCATTTGTAACAGAAATAATGAATTTACCATTTTGTTCTACTATATCTGATACAGTACCATTAATTTCAGAAATAGTTGCTTTACCTTTTGGATTACGTGCTTCGAACAATTCTTGAACACGAGGAAGACCTTGAGTAATATCATCTCCGGCAACACCACCTGAGTTGATAGTACGCATTGTTAATTGTGTACCTGGTTCACCAATTGATTGAGCTGCCATAGTACCAACTGCTTCTCCTATTTCAACAATTTGTCCAGTAGCTAAGTTACGTCCATAACAGTGTCTACATACTGAGCCTTTTGATTTACAAGTTAATACTGTACGAATTGAAACTTTAGTAATACCAGCATCAATAATTTTATCAGCTAAATTTTCAGTGATATAAGTATTTCTATCTGCTATTACTTCTTTAGTTTCTGGATTAATAACTTTTTTATTAGTATATCTACCAACAATACGATCTCTTAATCCTTCAATAACAGTACCATCAGTATTTAAGAATGCTTCTACTACTACACCTTCATCAGTACCACAATCATCTTCTTTAATAATTATATCATGTGATACATCGATAAGTCTTCTTGTTAAGTAACCAGCATCTGCTGTTTTAAGAGCTGTATCAACAAATCCTTTTCTGATACCATGAGTTGCTAAGAAGAACTCTGAAACTCTAGCACCTTCAATGAATGAAGATGTGATTGGAATTTCTACTGATTCACCATTTGGTTTAGCCATAAGTCCACGCATACCAGCCATTTGGTTATAGTTACTCATATTACCACGGGCACCAGAATCAATCATTATTGATATAGGGTTATCTTTGTTATCAGCAATGATGCCTGATAATTCATCTGCTATTTCATTTTTAGCACTATTCCATGTAGCAACTACTTTTTCATATCTTTCTTTTTCAGTAATTAAACCACGTTTAAATTGTTTATTTATTTGAGACACTCTATCATTTGCATTTTCTAATACTTCTTTTTTAGTTTTTGATGGAATAATATCTCCAATACCAATTGATATACCTGATAATGTAGATTCTTTAAATCCTAAATCTTTCATCTTATCAAGCATGATTGATGTTTCAGTGGTTTGATATCTTTTATATATTTGAGCAATTAATTTAGTTAAAACTTTTTTACCAAAAGGTTTGACTAATTCCATATTTTTTATTGCTTCTTTTATATTTGTTCCTTTTTCTAAGAAATATTTAGATGGTGTTATACCTTCAATATTTTCTTTTGTACCTTCATTAATGTATTGGAAAGTATCTGGGAATATTTCATTGAATTTTAATTTTCCTACTGTAGTAACTAAATATTTATCCATTTGTTCTTCAGTAAATAATTTATGTTTAAATCCACTTACTGGAATAGCAATTCTTGTATGTTGAGATATTTCTCTTCTTTCAACTGCCATTAAAGCTTCATCTGGATTTTTAAATACTCTACCTTCTCCAGGAACTCCTTCTTTTTCAATAGTTATGTAATAGTTACCTAAAATCATATCTTGTCCCGGTGTAACTATTGGGTTACCATCAGAAGGTTTCAAAATGTTATTAGCACCTAACATTAAGATTCTAGCTTCTGCTTGAGCTTCTTCACTAATTGGAACGTGAACAGCCATTTGGTCTCCATCAAAGTCGGCATTGAATGCTGCACAAACAAGTGGATGTAAACGAATTGCTCTACCATCAATTAATTTAGGTTCAAATGCTTGAATACCAAGTCTATGAAGTGTTGGGGCACGGTTTAACATAACTGGATGTTCTTTTATTTTTTCTTCAACAATATCCCAAACTCTTGGATCTTGATTTTCTATCATACGTTTAGCTGCTTTAATATTAGAAGCAATATCTTTAGATACTAAACCATTTATTACATAAGGTTTAAATAATTCTAGAGCCATTTCCTTTGGAATACCACATTCATACATCTTTAAAGATGGTCCTACAACGATAACTGAACGGCCTGAATAATCAACACGTTTACCTAATAAGTTTTGACGGAAACGACCTTGTTTACCTTTTAACATACTAGATAATGATTTAAGTGGTCTATTACCTGCTCCAGTAATATTTCTTCCTCTTCTACCATTATCAAATAGTGCATCTACTGCTTCTTGTAACATACGTTTTTCATTTTGAATAATGATACTAGGAGCACCTAATTCCATTAATTTTTTTAAACGATTATTACGATTTATTACTCTTCTGTATAAATCATTTAAATCAGATGTAGCAAATCTACCACCATCTAATTGAATCATTGGTCTTAATTCTGGTGGAATTACTGGAATGGCATCCATTATCATCCACTCTGGTTTGTTACCTGATTCTAAGAAAGCATTTAATACATCTAGTCTTTTAATTAAACGAACTCTCTTTTGACTAGTGCTGTCTTTTATTTCTTCTATTTCTTTTTTTATATTTTCTACTTCTTTTTCAAGATCTACTTGTTGTAATAATTCTTTGATAGCTTCTGCACCCATACCTACTCTGAAACTACTTCCATATTTTTCATAGTAAGCACGATATTCTTTATCGCTAATTATTTGTTTTTTCTCTAAAGGAGCAGCTCCTGGATCTAATACAACATATGATACGAAGTATAATACTTCTTCCAAATCTCTTGGTGACATATCTAGTACTAATCCCATACGAGATGGTATACCTTTAAAGAACCAAATGTGAGATACAGGAGTAGCTAGTTCTATATGTCCCATACGTTCACGACGAACTTTTGAAGATGTAACTTCTACTCCACATCTATCACAAACAATATTTTTATATCTTAATCTTTTATATTTACCACAAGAACATTCAAAGTCTTTTGTTGGTCCAAATATTTTTTCGCAGAATAAACCATCTCTTTCAGGTTTTAAAGTACGATAGTTAATAGTTTCTGCTTTTTTAACTTCTCCATAAGACCATTCTCTGATTCTTTCAGGAGAGGCAATGGCTATTCTTAAACCTTCAAAGTTATCAATATTCATTATTCTCCATCCCCTTCCAAATCAAAATCATCCATATCTTGATCAAAATCATCATCAAAATTTGGTTCATCATCATATTCTTCTTCTACTTCTTCTTCATCAGTATCATTATTAGCAACACTTTCTAATTCTTCTGGTTCTAAAGTTAAGAAACCATCATTTTCTGTTGCTTCTAAATCTTTCATATCAACAAAGTTTCCTTCACTATCTAAAACTGTCATATCAAGTCCTAAAGCTTGGAATTCTTTCATTAATACTCTAAAACTTTCTGGTACTCCTGATGCTGGGATTGGTGTTCCTTTTACTAATGCTTCATAAACTTTAACACGACCTACAACATCATCTGATTTAATTGTAATCATTTCTTGAAGTACATGAGCTGCACCATATGCTTCTAATGCCCAAACTTCCATTTCACCAAATCTTTGACCACCAAATTGTGCTTTACCACCTAGAGGTTGTTGAGTTACTAAAGAGTAAGGCCCTGTTGACCTAGCATGTAACTTATCATCAACCATGTGATTTAATTTGATCATATACATGATACCAACTGAAATTCTATTATCAAATGGTTCACCTGTTCTACCATCATATAAAACAGCTTTACCATCTTCTTCTAATCCTGCTTCTTTTAGAGCATCTATTATTTCATCACGAGTAGCACCATCAAATACTGGTGTAGCAACATAAATACCTAATTCTTTTGCTGCCATACCTAAATGCATTTCTAGAATTTGACCTAAATTCATACGTGATGGAACACCTAGTGGATTAAGTAAAATATCTACTGGTTTACCATTTGGTAAATATGGCATGTCTTCTTCTGGTAATACTAATGAAACAACACCTTTATTACCATGACGTCCTGCCATTTTATCACCAACAGTTATTTTTCTTTTTTGAGCTATATATACTCTTATAATTTTTGATACTCCTGCTGGAAGTTCATCAGAATCTTCTTTTGTAAATATTTTTACATCATGTACTATACCTGCTCCTCCATTTGGTACTCTAAGTGAAGTATCTCTAACTTCTCTTGTTTTTTCTCCAAATATAGCATGTAATAGTTTTTCTTCTGAAGTAAGCTCTGCCATACCTTTTGGTGTAACTTTACCTACTAATATATCATTATAATTTACTTCTGTACCGATACGGACTATACCATTTTCATCTAGATTTTTACGAGCTTCTTCACTAATATTAGGAATATCTCTTGTAAATTCTTCTGGTCCTAATTTTGTATCTCTACATTCAATTTGATAATCTTCAATATGAATTGATGTAAATACATCATCTTTAACTAATCTTTCATTTAAGATAACAGCATCTTCATAGTTATATCCATTAAAGTTCATGAATGCTACTGTAACATTCTTACCTAATGCCATTTCACCTTTTTCTGTAGATGGTCCATCTGCTATTATCATATCTTTTGTAACGCTTTCTCCTAATCTAACAATTGGAACTTGATGATAACAAGTACCTGCATTACTTCTTTCATAGCCATTTAAATAGTATGTATCCATGCCACCTAATGTCTTAATTACTATTTTTTTAGAATCAACATAATCTACTATACCATCTGCTTTAGCTATTATAACTGCTCCACTATCTCTAGCAGCTATTGCTTCTACACCTGTTCCTACAAGTGGCGCTTCTGCTTTTAATAATGGAATAGCTTGACGTTGCATGTTAGCACCCATTAGGGCTCTTTTACCATCATCGTGTTCAAGGAATGGTATACCTTGAGTAGCTACTGATACAACTTGTTGTGGTGATACATCAGCATAATCTACTTTACTAGATTCAATCATGATATTATCTCCACGATATCTAACTGGTACTCTTTCAGCAACTATTTTATTATCTTTATCTACTTCAATAGCAGCTTGTGAAATATAGTAATCTAATTCTTCATCAGCAGTCATATATACAACTTCATCAGTTAGTTTTCTATCTACTACTTTTCTATATGGAGTCATAATAAATCCATAATCATTTACTCTAGCATAACTTGCTAAAGAAGTAATTAACCCGATATTTGGTCCTTCTGGAGATTCTACTGGGCAAAGTCTTCCATAATGTGATGGATTAACATCACGTACTTCCATACCTGCTCTATCTCTTGATAGACCTCCTGGTCCTAAAGAAGAAAGTCTTCTTTTATTTGTTAATTCTGCTACTGGGTTTACTTGATCCATGAATTGAGATAATTGGCTACTACCAAAGAATTCTTTAATAGAAGCTGTAAGTGGTCTAATATTAATTAAAGATTTTGGAGTTACTTCTGTTATTTCTTGAGTACTCATTCTATCTCTAATTACTCTTTCAATTCTTGAAATACCAATTCTAAATTGATTTTGTAATAATTCACCAACTTGACGAACACGTCTATTTGATAAGTGATCTATTTCATCATATGAACCTATTCCTTCAAGTAAGTTTAAATAGTATGAAACAGATGCATATATATCTGATATAGTTAAACGTTTTACATCAGTAGTTATATCATTACCAATAACATTTATAATTTGTTCTGGATTTTTATTTGAATATACTTTGATAATTTGTACTTTATTATAAGTATCTAAATCATTATTAATTAATACTTCTTTTACTCCATAACCATTTGCTAAAATTGGTTTTAATTCACTTAGAATTTCTTTAGTAATAATATTTCCTTTTTCAATTATTACTTTTCCATCAACTTTAATTGTTTCAGCAATTCTAGCACCAAGTAATCTATCTACAACATTTAATTTTCTATTAAATTTGTAACGTCCTACTTTAGCTAAATCATATTTAAAAGCATCAAAGAATCTAGATACTAATTGATTTTTAGCACTATCTAATGTTGATGGTTCTCCTGGTCTTAGTTTTGAATGAATATCTATTAATGATTCATCTGTATTTTTATTTGAATCCTTAGCTATTGTTCTTTCTAAGTAGTCATTTTCACCAAATAAATCATAGATATCTTCATCACTTGATAAACCGATTGCTCTAAGTAATGTTGTAATAGGAACTTTTCTTGTTCTATCTATTCTAACATAGATAACATCTCTAGCATCTAGTTCAAATTCTAACCATGTACCACGATTTGGAATGATTTGGCTAGTAATTACATTACGTCCATTTTTGTCTATTTCATTTCCGAAATAAACAGATGGTGAACGTACTAATTGTGATACAATAACTCTTTCAGCACCATTTATAACAAATGTTCCTGATTCAGTCATTATGGGCATATCACCCAAATAAATTTCTTGTTCTTTAACTTCTCCTGTTTCATGATTGAAAAGTCTAGTTTCTACTTTTAAAGGTGCTGCATAAGTAGCATATCTATCTTTGCAACCTTTAATAGAATATCTTGGTTCATCAAAAGAATATTCTCCAAATTCTAATGATAAATTACCAGTAAAACTTTCTACTGGTGAAATATCTTCGAATACTTCTTTTATTCCTTCTTCCATAAACCAATTGTAAGATTTTTTTTGAATTTCTAGCAAGTTGTTTAATTCAATTGCATTTTTTGTTTTACCATAATTTCTTCTAACTCTACGGTTATTAATAATTTGTTCTGTATAAGACACTTTTTCACCCCTATAACCTATATTTTTACAAAAGAACATAACTTAAAATAAAGTATATGCGTCAATGATTAATTTTATCAAATTTGTCAATTGTTGTCAATTGTTTGTTATGCTCTTTTAATTCAAATTATACATAAATTGCTTCAATTATATAAAATCCTTTATTTTTATCTAATAAATGAACTTGATATTCTTTTTCTAAATCTTTCATAACTGATTTAGCACCTTGATCTTTGTTTATTACAATGATTAATTTTCCATTTTTATTTAAATGTTCTTTTGCTTCAAATAGTATTTTATATAATATATTTTTCCCTACTCTTATAGGTGGATTAGATATAATATAATCAAATTTTTCTGTTACATTTTCATATATATTACTTTCGTATATTGTAACATTCACATGATTCAGATTAACATTCTTTCTTGCCAATTCCAAGCTCCTTCTGTTTATATCAATCATATGAACGTGGGCGTTTGTCATACTAGCTATGTAAATACCAATTGGTCCATATCCACATCCAAAATCTAGTACGTTTCCAGTAATATTTTTGATATCTATTGTTTCTAATAAACTTCTAGTACCAAAATCTAATCCTTTCTTAGAAAATACACCATTATCTGTCATAAACTCAAAATCAGTGTTGTTTATTTTTACTTTTTTAATTTCAATTTTGCTTTTTAGTTTATCATTGTTTTCAAAGTATTGGTTCATAAATACCTCATATAAATAAACGGTGAAAGCCTATACTATATTTTTTAGTACAGGCCAACCATATATTTTAAATTATTTTAATTCGATTGTAGCGCCAGCTTCTTCGAATTTAGCTTTCATTTCTTTTGCTTCATCAGTAGATACATTTTCTTTAACAGCTCCGCCGTTATCAGCTAAAGCTTTAGATTCACCTAATCCTAATCCAGTGATTTCTTTGATTAATTTAATAACTGCTAATTTGTTAGCACCAGCACTTGTTAATACTACATTAACTGTACTTGGTCCTTCTTCAACAGCAGCAGCTGGAGCAGCAGCTACAGCTACAGCACTTGGATCTACTCCAAATTCTTCTTTCATTGCATCAACTAATTCTTTAACTTCAAGAATAGTCATTTCTTTTAATCCACTAATAAATTCGTCTTTTGTAAATTTTGCCATTTTATATTCCTCCTTAAATTATTTTTCTAAATCTTGACTATATAAGTCTAAACAAATTGATAAGTCGCGAACAACTCCCATAAGTCCACCAGCAAGCATTGTAAGTAATCCTTCTCTTGATGGTATTGAAGCAAGTTCTGCAAGCATTTTTTGATTCATGACTTCACCATCAACAATACCAACTTTTAATTCTAAAGCATTGTGTTCTTTAGCGAAATCACTTAATGTTTTAATTGGTGCGACTGCATCTTTACCAAATGCAATTGCTTTTGGACCATTTAAATGTTCATCAACATTGATATTTAAATTATCCAATGCTCTTTTTGCTAGAGTGTTTTTATAAATTTTAAATTCTGAATCTGATTCTCTTAATTTTCTTCTTAGTTCGTTAGTTTCACCAACGGTAAGTCCACGATATTCGAAGAATACAATTGAAGAAGCATCTTTCATTTTTGCTGTAATTTCATCTACAACACTCATTTTCTTTTCAATGATTTTTTGATTTGCCACTTGTTTGCACCTCTCTTTCATGAATACCGAATAAAAAGCTCTCATCCTTAGATAGTGAGAGCCGAAAACTTTTATTTAAGTCCTCGGTAGGATTATTAAGCCTAAGCCCCTACTGTCTACGGTACATTTCTTCAAACAAATTAATTATATCATAACAATAATTAAAAGTCAAAACTTGTTGGATCAATTTTAATTCCAGGACCCATTGTAGAAGAAACTGATATATTTAATATATATTTTCCTTTTACAGTTGCTGGTTTTGATTTATTAATTACTGAAACGAAACTATTTAAATTTTCTACTAGTTTAGCATCATCAAATGATACTTTACCAATAAGTGCATGTACATTACCATAACTATCTGTACGATATTCTACACGTCCTTTTTTAACTTCTTCAACAGCTTTTTTAGTATCCATTGTTACAGTTCCAGTTTTAGGATTTGGCATTAAACCTTTTGGTCCTAAAATTTTACCAATTTTACCTAATGCAGGCATCATATCTGGAGTTGCTATCATAGTATCGAAATCAAACCAATTTTCTTTTTCGATTTTAGTTAGCATATCCATATCGCCAACATAGTCAGCTCCTGCTTCTTTTGCAGTTTCTGCTTGAGCTCCTTTAGCTATAACTAAAACTTTTTTAGTTTTTCCTGTTCCATTTGGAAGTACTAATGCACCTCTTAATTGTTGATCAGCTTTTTTAGTATCTAAATTTAGATTCATAGCTATTTCAACAGATGCATCAAAACTAGTTGTTGATGTTTCTTTAACTAATTTAATTGCTTCTTCTTTTGTATATAGTTTTGATTTTTCTACTTTTTTAGAAGCTTCTAAATATTTCTTTCCTTTTTTCATATTAACCTCCTTATGTGGTATAACGGATTTTCCTTCCACATAGGTATAACCTATATGTTAATTAGTCTTCAACTTTAACGCCCATGTTAATAGCTGTACCTTCAACGATTTTCATTGCAGCATCTATATCATAAGCATTTAAGTCTGGTAATTTAATTTCTGCTATTTCTTTTATTTGAGCACGAGTTAATTTTCCAACAGTTTCATTTTTTCCTTTAACTGAACCTTTTTTGATTCCAGCTGTTTTTTTAATTAATTCTGCTGTTGGTGATGTTTTTAATACAAAATCAAATGTTCTATCTTCATAAACAGTAATTACTACTGGTACGATATCTCCCATTTTGTCTCTTGTAGCATCATTATATTTTGTACAGAATTCTTGTAAATTAATTCCTGCAGGTCCTAAAACAGTTCCGACTGGTGGAGCTGGTGTTGCTTTTCCAGCAGGTACTTGTAATTTAATTACTTTTGTTATTTTTTTCTTTGCCACGAAAAACACCTCCTTATTTTTTTCGCGTGTGGTAAATTTGCATAATCCGTTTTGCTCCCACTTAATCTATATTAAAATAATATAGCTCTAATAATATATCATATTTTAACTTTCTTGTAAACTAGTGTTTAAAAAATTTTTAAATATATTTCATCACTATATAATTTAATATCAATATTTTTATAATCGATATAGTTTAATAATAAGTAATTTAGTAATGATTTTAATGTATTTAAATCTACTTCTACTCTTTTATTTTTATATGTTGTTTTTATTACTATTTCTTTTATTTTCTTATCTATTAATTCTTGAATTATAAAATTAACAAATTCTAGAAAAAATACTTTATTTTTATTGATAGCATATTCCTCATCTTCTAAATAATATAATTCTGCATTTTCTAATATTTTATTCAATTGCTCATTTATTATTTTTCCAACTAAAATATTTTTTTCTTTATCTAGATTATCTTCTTCTAATAAAACTTCAATGTTTTCTAAATTGTTATTAATTGTATGAACTAATAAACTAGTATTATTCATATTAAGCTTTTTCTATTTCAGTTAATCCTAAATCAACAATAGTTTCTTGTCCAAATAAATCTAGCGCTACTTCTAAACGTTGTTGTTCCATATCAATTGATTTAACTTTTCCATACATATTAGCAAATGGTCCAGTTATAACTTTTATTGAATCGCCAACATTTAAATTGTTTCCAATATCTAATCTACTCATTCCCATACTTCCTAATATCTTATCAACTTCTTGAGGAGTTAATGGGAAAGGCTTTGCTCCTTTACCTGATGATCCTATAAATCCTGTAACTCCTGGTGTATTTCTAACAATAAACCAAGCTTCATCAGTCATCACCATTTCAACAAGTATATAACCTGGAAACATTTTTGTTACTTTTTCTTTTTCTTTTCCATCCTTTGTTGTTTCTATTGTAGTTTGTTCTGGTACAACTACTCTATAGATATAGTCTTCCATACCCATTGTACTAGCACGCATTTCTAATTTTTCTTTGACTTTATTTTCATGTCCTGAATAAGTGTTTACTACATACCATTCTTTTTCCATTATCTAATCACCATCTTTATTCCTGATAAAATAAAATCTAAAAGTCCAAAGAAAATACTAAATACAGCTACTACACTAATAGTTGCTATGGAATATTTGATTAATTCCTTTTTTTCTGGCCATCTTACTTTTGCCATTTCGTTTTTGACACCAACTAAAAATCTTGCTATTTTTTTCAAAAGTATCACTCCTTTTAAATATATGTTTTTGTTCAAATAAAAAACACTTTTTCGTGTCTAAATAAATATTAACATTTTTTATACTTTTTGTAAAGTATTTTATTGATAATATGTTAAAATATTAAAAGGAAGTGATTTTATGGAACCTTTAGCTATTTTACTTAGGCCAAAAAACATTGATGAAGTTATAGGTCAAAAACATTTACTTGGTGAAAATAAGGTAATTAGAAATATGGTTAACAACAATAAATTGTTTTCTATGATTTTATATGGTAAACCAGGTATAGGTAAAACAAGTATTGCTATTTCAATTGTTAATACTTTAAACATAAAATATAGACTATTAAATGCTGTAATTAATAATAAAAAAGATTTTGATATTGTAATAGAAGAAGCCAAAATGTTTGGCGGTATGGTTATAATAATGGATGAAATTCACAGATTAAATAAAGATAAACAAGATTTATTATTGCCATATTTAGAAAGTGGATTAATTACTTTAATTGGTATGACAACTTCTAATCCTTATCATAAAATTAATCCTGCTATTAGAAGTAGATGTCAAATTTTTGAATTAAAAGAACTTGAATATGATGATGTATTAGAAGGATTACATAAAGCAATAAAAAGTGAATATTTAAAAAATATTAAAATAAATGATAAAGAATTAGAAACAATAGCAAGAATGTCTAGTGGAGATTTAAGATATGCCTATAATTTATTAGAAGTTGCTTATTATTCCACAAATGATTTTAACATCACAGAAGAAACATTAAAGAATATTAATGCTAAACCAATATTTTTTCATGATAAAAATGAAGATGGTCATTATGATGTAATTAGTGCTTTTCAAAAATCAATTAGAGGAAGTGATGTTAATGCTGCATTACATTATGCTGCTCGCCTAATTGAAGCCGAGGATTTAGATATTTTGTATAGAAGAATGACTGTAATTGCTTATGAAGATATTGGACTTGCTAACCCTAGTATTGGGCCTAAAGTTGAAGCAGCTATACAAGCTAGTGAAAGATTGGGATTACCAGAAGCTAGAATTCCATTAGGTAACATAATTGTTGAAATGGCTTTATCGCCAAAATCTAATACTAGTCATCTAGCTCTAGATGAAGCCCTTAATGATATAAGAAAAGGAAATACTGGTAATGTTCCTAATCACATTAAAACAACTTCACCAGATTATAAATATCCACATGACTATCCAAATCATTTTGTTAAGCAACAATATTTGCCAGATAATTTAGTTGGAAAAAAATATTTTAAACCTCAAAACACTAGTAAATATGAAGAAAGTCTTAAAAATGTTTATGATAAATTACAAAAAATGTTTGACAACTAGCAAATTTTATACTATAATACTACCCGCTTATTAAAAAGGGCAACTATATTATTAATGTAAACCATTTTTAAATACCTTTCATTATTCTTACCTTTCTATCATTAATGATATAGTTAAAGCAAGTTTTCACTTGCTTTTTATTTTATTTGGTAATTTTTCTAAATATGTTTTTACATATTTTTTATTTCTAGGATTTGGATAACTATTATCTATATCATATATATATTGACACATCTTAAATAATATATTTATAACTTCAGTTACCTCAATGCATTCTTCTTTTGTTATTACTGTTCCATTATATAATCCATATTTATCATCTAAATATTTAATTAATAATTTATAATTTGTTTCTGTTAATTCCCCTATTTTTATTTTATACATAATAGCATCTGTCAATATATGAGTTTTTAAAATTTTAAATTTTGTATATATTTTAAAATCTCTTTCTAAATATTGTTGAACTAAAAAACTACTCCTATAATATTCTTGTTCATCAGTATATAATGCTTTTATGTAATCGTATATAGCATATATATATTCTGAATTTGTAGGCCTTTCATATATAATTGGAAAGATTGTTTTTTTTACATCATCATTCATATTTTTCCATGAAATAGCTATTACAGTTCTTATACTACGTTCTACTTTTTTATCATTTATTTTGTAATAATTAGCTATCATAGGATATATATCTTTAGTAGGACTCAAATTATAAATATTAATATTTTCTCTTATAACTGTTTCTATAAAATATAATAAGTAATGACTGCCTGACAAATGACTATACATTCTAAGTTTTGCATAAAATAATTCATCTAAATAATAGGTCAAATTTTGAATTGAATTTTCTGTTTTCATATAACCCTCCAGTAAGAGAATTATAGTATATTTTTTTTCTTTTACTTATTTTTTGACTTTAATGGTATTCTAAATCACATGAAATTACTTAAAATCTATTAAAATTACATCTTCTCCTATTTTTGATATTTGATTCCACTTAATTTCTATTTCACTGTTATTAAATAGATTAAATTTTGATCTTGATACTATTAATGATATCATTTTACCAGTTTCATCTAATGATACATCTATTATATTTCCTATTCTTTTACCATCTATTATATTAACGATATCTTTATTTTGTAAATCTGATAAACGCACAAGTATCACCTATTTAATTTTATTCAAAAAAAGAATATATATTATTTATTTATATACTCTTCATACGTTTCATTTATTTCTATTATTTTTCCATCTTTTATATCAATCATTCTATTTGTTGTAGTTTCAATTAATTCTTGATCAAAAGTTGAAACTACAAAAGCACCTTTAAAATCTTTCATAGCATCATTTAGTGAAGTAATCGATTCAATATCTAAATGATTAGTTGGTTCATCTAATAATAACACATTACCACTATTTAACATTAATTTTGAAAACATTGCTCTAACTTTTTCGCCGCCTGATAAAACTTGTACACTTTTTAAAGATTCTTCTCCTGAAAATAGCATTCTCCCCAAAAAACCTCTGACAAATGCTTCTTCTTTATTAATTGAATAATTTCTTAGCCATTCAAATAATGATATATCTTCTTTAAAGTATTCACTATGATCTTTTTCATAATAACTTATTTTAACAGTATTACCATATTTTACAGTACCACTATCTGGAACTATTTTTCCTGCTATAATTCCAAGAAGCGCTGTTTTAGCTATTTCATTTGTACCAATTAAAGCTATTTTAGAATCTGGATATATTGTTAAATTAACATTTTTTAATACTTGTTTACCTTCAATAGTATAATTTATCTTTTCTAATGTTATTACTTCTTTTCCAAGATTTCTTTCTATATCAAAATGAATATATGGATATTTTCTACTTGATGGTTTTATTTCATCTAATACTATTTTTTCTAAGGATTTTTTTCTTGATGTTGCCTGTTTTGATTTAGATGCATTAGCAGAAAATCTTCTTATAAAATCTTCTAATTCTTTTATTTTTTCTTCTTTTTTCTTATTTGAATCTTTCATTTGTTTTAGAATTAATTGACTTGATTGATACCAGAAATCATAATTTCCAACAAACAATGTTATTTTTTCATAATCAACATCTAATATATGAGTACAGATTTTATTTAAAAAATGTCTATCATGTGATACTACTAAAACAGTATTTTTAAAATCTATTAAGAATTCTTCTAACCACATTATTGTTTTTGAATCAAGTCCATTTGTTGGTTCATCTAAAAGTAATATATCTGGATTTCCAAAAAGAGCTCTCGCTAATAACACCTTAACTTTTTCTATATCTTTTAAATCTCTCATTTTAGTATATAAATAATCACCATTTAATCCTAAATCATTAAGTAATACTGATATATCGCTTTCTAGCATCCAGCCATTTTTTTCCTCAAATCTACTTTCTAAATCAGCAGCTTTTATACCATCTTCTATACTAAAATCTGGTTTACTATAAATTTCTTCTTTTTCTTTTATTATTTGATATAATTCATTATCTCCCATTACTATAGTATCAAATACAGTATAATCATTAAATTCATTATGATTTTGTTTTAAAACTGATATTCTCTCATTTTTTCCTATTGTAATTTCACCTGTAGTCGTTTCTATTTCCCCGCTTATTAATTTTAAAAATGTTGATTTACCTGCCCCATTTGCGCCTATTATTCCGTAACAATTATTATCTTTAAATTCTAGATTTACATTACTAAATAAAGTTCTTGTTCCAAATCTTAAACTTACATTATTTACTTTTAACATATTTCTTTTCTCCTAATTCTTTTAATTGGTTTATATTTATATATATAATATTATCATTATTATCAGAATAAACTAAATAATCTTTAAGTGGTCTTATTATTACTTTTGATATACCAATATATTTTTTATCTAATTCATATATATTTTTTATATATCCATCTTTATAATAAGATATTAATATTTCATCATTTATTAAATATTGTTCATCATTTATATCTACAAAATATAAATCATTTACATTATAATAATTATTTTCATCAAACGTTATCATAGTATCATTATTAATTTTTTGACTATTTAATTTTTCTTTATATATTTTTAATAATTGCTTTTTTATTTCAATATCATAACAAGAATTTTCTATTATTTGATATATTTCTAAACTTTTTGAATAATCACATTTTTTGCTATCTAAATAAATTTGGATTAGTGTTTCATATATTTTTATTGTATATTTTTTTTCTTCTTCTTGATTCATATATGATATTAAATTTGATGCATTTGTATAACCTATTGTTTCAGATATCAAAAATTCAATTCCATCTATTCCTGAATCTATATATGTAGTTAATAATTGGTCTCCATATATTTGATAAAGTATTTTAACTTCATCATATTGATTAGTATAGCATAATATATCATTGCTATAAATACTTTCTGTTAAAAATGTTGTTATTCCTTCATCTAATGCTGTTCCATCTAAGTCATACATAGTTGTAGACTTATAATAAACATTTTTATTATCATCTTCTACATATAAATTATTGAACATATGCCATAATTCGTGAAAAAAACAATACTTTTTTAAATTTTCATCTTCAAATTCATCATGTATATATATAGTACATTCTGGAATTCTATAAAATGCCTGTCTATTTGGATGATTATTTTGAATTTCTTTCTTACTTTTTTCTATTAATTTAAATTGTTTTATATTTTCATTAAAAATTGTTAAATCAAAATCTGGATATTTTTCTTCTACTAAATCAATAAATTCATTAGTATATTCTTTATATTCTTCACTTATATTTTTATTATTTTTTAAATTATTTTTTAAATCTTCATATATAATATCATCAGGATATATGTCTTTTAAATCTTCTAATGACGAAATAAATTTATAATTGTACTTTTTATTTTGTTTTATATTCATAGAACTAGTTAATACGCTAGGTAATAATGACATTATTATAAAATTTCTGCATAACATTATTTTTAAATTCATACGGGCCTCCTGCGCAATGTATTATACCATATTTTTATGTAAATGAAAAAGGAAAATTTATTTTATTTTCCTTTTTATATGTTCCATACCACTTTTTTCTAATCTTGATATTTGTGCTTGTGATATACCTATTTCATCAGCTAATTCTAATTGAGTTTTTCCCATTATATATCTTTCATATATGATATATTTTTCTTTTTGTTTTAATTCTTTTAAAGCCTCTTTTAGAGCTATTTTATATTCAATAGGATATGTACTATCTTTTTTATCTTCTAATTGATCTACTAAATAAATAGTGTCTCCACCATCATTATAAATTGGTTCAAACATACTTACTACTTCTTTCATAGAATTAATAGCATTTTGTACTTCAGTTTCTTCTAACTTAAGTTCATCAGATATTTGTTTTATAGTTGGTTCACTACCTAATCTATTTGTTAATTCTTCTTTTACTTTTAATGCCTTGTATGCTATATCCTTAGTACTTCTAGCTACTCTAATACTATTATTATCTCTTAAAAATCTTTTTATTTCTCCTACTATTAAAGGACAAGCATAGGTACTTAATTTTAAATTATATGATAAATCAAAATTATCTATTGCTTTTATTAACCCTATAACCCCTACTTGAAACAAATCATCCATATTATCTGTTCGACCAGTAAAACTTTTTAATATTGATAATACTAATTTTAAATTACCACTTACTAATTTTTCTTTAGCATCAATATTTCCATTTTGATATTCTATAAATAAATTTGTCATTTCTTCATTTGTTAATACTGGAATATTTGATGTATTTAAACCACTTATATCTACTTTATGTTTTGCCATTTATATTTCCTTTCTAAATTTATATTGAAAGAAAATATTTTTTTTATACATAACAAAACATATCTAATTTAGATATGCTTTAATATTAT
>CAKOWF010000011.1 GCA_934122215.1 uncultured Bacilli bacterium
AGCGAGGGAGGGACTCGAACCCCCGACATATCGGGTATGAACCGATCATTCTAGCCAGCTGAATTACCTCGCCATATGTATGATAGTTCACTAACGGAACAATATAATGATAACATATTTAAATTTGTTTGACAATACCTGTAAAGTAAAAAAATATAAAAATTTTAGAATATAAATTAATTGCAGTTTTAAATTAATTATTATATAATTGATATAGTAAGGAGAATAGATATGAAACAATATAAAAATGTATTAACAAAAACAGAAGTAGAAAATATTGATAGATACTTTAGAGCAGCAAATTATTTATCAGTTGGACAACTCTATTTAAGAAGTAATCCATTACTTAGAGAACCATTAACTATAGAAAATGTCAAAAAAAATATTGTAGGACACTTTGGAACAGTACCAGGGCAAAACTTTATATATGTTCATTTAAATAGAATTATAAAAAAATATGATCTAAATATGATATATTTATCAGGGCCAGGACATGGTGGTAATGCTATGGTAGCAAACACTTATCTAGAAGGAAGTTATAGTGAAATATACCCTAATATAACAGAAGATATAGAAGGTATGCAAAAACTATTTAAACAATTTTCATTTCCAGGAGGAATTTCAAGCCATGTTGCGCCAGAAACTCCAGGATCAATACATGAAGGTGGAGAATTAGGATATAGTTTATCACATGCTTTTGGAGCAGTACTAGATAATCCAGATTTAATAGCAGCTTGTGTAGTAGGAGATGGAGAAGCTGAAACAGGACCACTAGCTACAAGTTGGCACTTCAATAAATTTTTAAATCCAAAAACAGATGGTGTAGTACTACCAATACTTCACTTAAATGGATATAAAATTGCTAACCCAACAGTATTTGCTAGAATTCCAGAAAAAGAGTTGATTTCATTTTTTGAAGGATGTGGATATGAACCATATATAGTAGAAGGTGACAATCCTAAAATAATGCATCAAAAAATGGCATATACATTAGATACTGTAATTAAAAAAATAAAGAAAATTAAAAATGGAGAAAGAAAACCAGTATGGCCAATAGTTATTTTAAAAACACCAAAAGGTTGGACAGGGCCTAAAGAAGTAGATGGCAAAATGATTGAAAATAGCTTTAGAGCACATCAAGTACCTGTTGTAATTAATGATAATCCAGAAGTTAATTTAAAATTACTAGAGAATTGGTTAAGAAGCTATAAACCAGATGAATTATTTGATGTAAGCGGTAAATTATTTCCAGAATTAAAAGCTTTAGCTCCAACAGGAGATAGAAGAATGGGTTCAAACCCACATGCAAATGGTGGTAAATTATTAGAAGAACTAAGAACGCCAGACTTCAGAAAATATGGTGTTAATGTGGAATATCCTGGAAGTATAATTGCTCAAGATATGAAAGAATTAGGGGCATATGTAAGAGATGTTATTAAATTAAACGATGATAAAAAGAACTTTAGAGTATTTGGACCAGATGAGGCTTTATCAAACAGATTAAACCATATATTTGAAGCAACGAATAGGAAATGGGATGCTAAAACTTTAGATACAGATGAATTTTTAGCTACAGATGGTAGAGTTCTTGATTCATATCTTTCAGAACATGCTTGTGAAGGATGGCTAGAAGGATATTTATTAACAGGTAGACATGGATTTTTCCATTCATATGAAGCATTTATAAGAATAGTAGATTCAATGGCAAGTCAACATGCTAAATGGTTAAAAGTTACAAAAGAATTATCTTGGAGAGCTCCTATTGCTTCACTTAACTATGTATTATCAAGTCATATATGGCAACAAGATCATAATGGATACACACATCAAGATCCAGGATTTCTAAATCATTTAGTAACTAAAAAAGCAGATATAGTAAGAATGTATTTGCCACCAGATGCTAACTGCTTATTATCTTGTTTTGATCATTGTATCAAAAGTAAAAACTATATTAATGTAATTATTGCTAGTAAACACCCACGTCCTCAATGGTTAAATATGGAACAAGCTGTAAAACATTGTACACAAGGTATTGGAATATGGGATTGGGCAAGTAATGATCAAAATAGTGAAACTGATATAGTAATGGCTTGCTGTGGTGATACTCCAACTCTTGAAACACTAGCAGCTGTATCAATTTTAAGAGACAATTTTCCAGAACTTAAAATTAGAGTTGTAAATGTTGTTGATTTAATGAGATTACAATCAAATTTAGAACATCCACACGGATTAACAAATGAAGATTATGATTTATTATTTACTAAAAATAAACCAATAATATTTGCTTTTCACGGATACCCATCATTAATTCATCAATTAACATATAAAAGAACAAATAAAGATTTACATGTACACGGATATAAAGAAGAAGGCACAATTACAACACCTTTTGATATGAGAGTACAAAATGAATTAGATAGATATCATTTAGTAATGGATGCTTTAAAATATTTACCACAATTAGGTAATAGAAGTGCTATACTAAATCAATGGTGTAAAGATAAATTAGTAGAACATAAAGAATATATAAAAGAATATGGCGATGATTTAGAAGAAGTAAAAAACTGGACATGGCAAGATTCTATAGAAAAATAAAGAACATAAAGTTCTTTTTTCTTTAGAAAATAATAAAAAAACTATTTAAATTATTACAAAATTGTGATAAAATTATGTAGTTGTAAGGAAAGAGGAAGTAAATATGAAAAAAACAAAAATTATTTGTAGTATTGGACCAGCTAGTTGTAATCCAGATATAATGGAACAAATGGTAAAAAGTGGTATGAATGTAGCTCGTATTAACTTTTCACACGCTACTAAAGAAGAAAAAGAAGGTGTAGTAGCATCAGTAAAAGAAGTAAGAAAAAGAACTGGAGCTAATATAGCAATATTATATGATACAAAAGGACCAGAATTTAGAAATGGTATGTTAGAAAATGGTGAAATCAACTTAGTTGAAGGAAAAACAATAAGAGTTGTAAAAGAAGATGTACTAGGAAATGAAGAAAAATTTACAGTAAACCATCCACAAGCTATCGATTCATTAAAAGTAGGAGATGTAATATTACTTGAAAATGGATTAATGAAAATAGAAGTAATAAGTGAAGATAATGATGGTGGAGTAACTTGCAAAGTAATAAATGGTGGAGTTTTAGGAAACAAAAAAAGCTTAAGTGTGCCAGGAGTTCACTTAGATATCCCATTTATTGGAGAACAAGATAGAGAAGATATTATATATGCTTGTGAACACGAAGGAGACTTTATAGCTTTATCATTTGTTTCAACAAAAGATGATGTACTAGCAGCAAAAGAAATTCTAAAAGAACATAATAGAGAAGATATGAAGATTATTTCAAAAATAGAAAGCACTACAGGAGTAGAAAATTTAGATGAAATAATTGAAGTAAGCGATGGTATAATGGTAGCTAGAGGAGATTTAGGTGTTGAAGTTCCTATGGAAGAATTACCATTCTTAGAAAAATTAATGATAAAAAAATGTCGTGAACAAGGAAAAATTTGTGTTGTAGCAACTGAAATGCTTGAATCAATGAAAAAATCAGCAAGACCAACTAGAGCAGAAGTATCAGATGTAGCATATGCTGTTATGTCAGGTGCAGATGCCGTTATGTTAAGTGGTGAAACAACTATGGGTCATTATCCAATTGAAACAGTAAGATATATGGCTAATATAGCTGAAAATGCTGAACATCACAGTGAAATACATCCAGAATTTGAGTATAAAAAACAAATTGGCATTACTCAAACAATAGCTAATAGTGTTGTTGAAAGCGCTAATATGTTAAATGCTAAAGTTATAGTAGCAGCTACTGTATCAGGATTTACAGCAAGAAAAATAAGTAATTTAAGACCAAATTGTCCTGTATTAGCAGCTTGTCCAGATGAAGCAGTATGTCGTTCTTTAGCTCTTAACTGGGGTGTATATACAACGTTTGTTCCAATGTTAAATACAACAGATGAAGTAATAGAACAATCAATCAAAAAAGCAAGAGAATTTGTAGCTATGCAACCAAAAGATATTATTGTTGTAACTGGTGGTTTCCCTAATAAAGGTGTTAAAAAAACAACAAATTTAATGAAAATAGAAGAAATATAAGCCTAAAGGCTTTTTTTCTTGACAAAAAATATTCTTATGTTAAAATAAATTCAGAATGAAAATGTTAGTTTAACAAAAGGTAAAAAAAGTAAAATAGAAAAATTTAATCAAAAATACAATTTATAAAAGAGGTTAATTATGAAAAAGATATTTATTATACTATCTTTAATTATAGTTGTTATATTAAGCATTATAATATACTTTATACATGAAAATAATTTATTTGAAAACAATTATAATGAAATAGTTAAAACAACTAAAAAGATAAATTTATATGATGAAAATAATAATATAATAGGTAAAATAGAACCAGATACATATCTATATTTAGAAAATAAATCAAATAAAAAATACAAAATAAAGAATGAAAATTATTATATAGATTTTCATAATGTTAAAAAAGACAATGCTGATAATAGTATTAGTCTAAATTACTTTAATGAAGTAATTATTACAAATGAATCATTTGATTTATATAAAGAAAACGTAAACCAAATACATATTAATAAAACATTAAAATTTAATATATATAAAAAACTTGATGATGGATATCTAATATACTATTTAAATCAATATTTTATTATAAAAAAACAAGATATAAAGGAAATAATAGTAGAGGGAGAAAATAATAATGCAACTTTTATACCTGTTTTATATTTATGTAAAATAGAAGAAAATAATAAATATAATGAATCACTAAAAAAATCAAAATATAATGAAATTATCAACTATTTAAATGAGCAAAAAGTAAATTATATTAATATAGATGAATATAATGACTGGATAGATGGTAGAATTGTGTTACCAAATAATAGTATTTTATTAATAAGTGATGTAGAAGATTTGAAAAATAATATATATTATATAAATGACATTAATATAAATAATAAATCAAGTATAAAAAATGCTAAAAATGCATATAAAATAAATAATAACATTAACATATCGGATATTAAATTTATGCTAAAGGGATTAGATATTATTGACAAAAATATCAATGATAATAAATTTGCTTTATCAATACCAGTCTTAAATTATCATTTCTTTTATGCTACAGGCGAAAATTGTCATGAACGAATATGCTTAAATATTAAAAAATTTGAAGAACAATTAAAATATCTAAACGATAATGGATATAAAACTTTAACAATGAGAGAATACATTGATTGGTATAATAAAAAAATAGAATTACCGGAAAAATCAGTATTATTAACTGTAGATGATGGAGCATTTGGAACTGATACTCATTTACCAAATTTACTAAATAAATATCAAATACATGCAACACTATTTTTAATAACTGCATGGTGGCCAAAAGAAAAATATATATCTCCATATTTAGAAATAGAATCACATGGTGATGATATTCATATATTAGGTAACTGCGGAAAAGAAAAATTACTTTGTCTAAATAAATTAGAAAAAGTACAGGATTTAAAGAAATCTATAAAAAAATTAAATACTTCTCAAGCTTTTTGTTATCCATTTTATAAGTATGATAATCTTAGCATTGAAGCAGTTAAAGAATCTGGATTTGAGGTTGCTTTTGCTGGAGGATTTCATAAGTCGAGTAGAAATAGTAATAGATATTTAATACCACGATATCCAATATATGACGATATAACAATGAATGAATTTATAAATATGATAAAATAGAAGTACTAAAATACTTTTATTTTTTTAATCTTTATTGACGAACGTATGTTTATGTGATAATATAATAATTGATAAAGAGATGAAATTTAATTTTGTTTAGTCTTTTACTTTAAAATAGTTATAATTTGTGTTAGAATTAAATAGATAGTATTCACTATTTATCTAACATGAAAGGAAGAAAATTATGAATGAACAAATAAATAATGAGATTGAACTTTTTTTAAGTAAAAAAATAAAACAGAAAGATGTAATAAATTTATTTTATAAAATAGGCGAAATATTAACTGAGAATAAAGCTAATTACTATCAATTAATATTGTTAGATTCATATCTTAGAAAAAAATATGGTTTAGTAATATCTTTATCTAAGAAGAATTTAATAAAAATACAAAAATTTTATAAAATTAGTAAAAATATTAATATAAATAAGTTGAATAAGATTGATTGGAATAGTTATTTAATAATATTAAACAAAGAAAACTATGAAGAATTAATTGATATGTGTATCGAAGAAAAATTAAATAAAAGAGAATTGGAATATTATATAAAAACAGGAAAAAAAATTCATATTACAATGAGATATAATGATCCAGCTACAGATGAATTTTTAAAATTACAAGAAAGTCTAATAAAATTATAAAAAAAATGATATAATATTGTTAGGATGTGATAATATGACAGCTCATAATGAAGCAAAAATAGATGAAATAGCTAAAACAGTTTTAATGCCAGGTGATCCTTTAAGGGCAAAATATATTGCTGAAACATATTTAAAGAATATAAAATTAGTTAATCAAGTAAGAGGTATGTTAGCATATACTGGAACATATAAAGGAAAAACTTTAACAATAATGGCTTCTGGAATGGGAATGCCTAGTATTGGTATTTATTCATATGAATTATTTAAATTTTATAATGTCGATAATATAATTAGAATAGGATCAGCAGGTTCTTATGTAAAAGAATTAAATGTTAAAGATTTAGTAATGGTAGATAATGCTTATTCAGATAGTAGCTTTGCTTATGTTCAAAATGGATTCCTATTAAACCATATTGAAAGTGATAAAAGTATTGATGAAGTGATTAAAAATACAGCAAATGAACATAATATAAATATAAAATTAGAAAATATATATTCAAGTGATGTATTTTATCACGATAAAGAAATTGATTTTGTAAAAAAATATAATTTAAAAGCGGTAGAAATGGAATCATTCGCTTTATTTCATAATGCAAAAGCCTTGAATAAAAAGGCAGCATGTTTATTAACAATATCAGATAGTTTTGTAACAAAAGAAGAAATGACTAGTGAAGAAAGACAAAATTCATTGAATGATATGATAACTTTAGCACTTGAAACAGCAATAAAATTATAAGGAGGTAATATGAATTACAGTAAAATAGACAAGCAAAATTACCAAATTCATTTAATAAAAACAAACAAATTTAAAAAAACAGTGGTAAATATATCATTTAAACAACCTATTAATAATAAAATTGATGTTATTAAAAAAGATATATTGTGTAATTTATTAATTTTAGGAACAAAAAAATATAAATCAAGAAGAGAATTAGAAATAAAATGTGAGGATTTATTTGGAGCATCACTTAATATTAAAAATAAAAAAGCAGGTAGTTATAATTTATTTTCATTGACAGCCTCTTTTTTAAATGATAAATATACTTTAGAAGATACTTGTAATGAATCGATTTCTTTTATTAAAGAAGTATTATTTAATCCTTTAATAATTAATAATAAATTTGATGATAAATTAGTCGAAATTGCCAAAAAAGGCTATTTAGAAGATATAAAGAGCATTCAAGAAAATCCAAATCAATATAGTGTTACAATGCTGAGAAACTTAATAGCAAAAGAATCACTATATGCTTTTTCACCATATTTTTATATAAATGAAATAAATAATATACAAAATAATGATTTAGTTAAAACATATTTTGATATTTTAAATAATAGTCAAGTTGATATATCAATAATAGGTGATGTAGATGAAAAAATACTTCAAAAATTTGATAATTTACCAATAAAAGCAAATAAATATAATAATTCAGTCTACGATTTAATAAGCACCAATAATAAGGTAGAAAAGGTAGAGGAAGGAAAATATAGTCAAAGTAAATTAGTATTGGCATATCAATTAAAAAGTTTAACAGAAACAGAAAAAATGTATGTATCATATATATTTTCGTTTATCCTAGGTGGAAGTAGTGATTCTTTACTATTTAAAAAACTAAGACAAGATAATTCATTATGTTACTATGCAGACTCAAATTATAATTTGTTTTATCAAATGATTGAAATTAACGTTGGACTTGAAAGTACTAATTATGACAAAGCTGTTTCATTAATTAAGGTAGCAATAGAAGAAATGAAAAATGGTAATATAACAGATGACGATATAGAAAAAGCAAAAGTAACTTATATTAATGCATGGAAGGAAATAATGGATAATCCATTATCTATTATAAATATGTATTTATCTCATGAATATTATAATTTAGATTTAGTAGATGAAAGAATAAAAAAAATTAATCAAGTAAAAAAAGAAGATGTTATCATTCTAGCTAACAAAATAGAATTAAAAGCAACTTATTTATTGAAAGGAATGAATGAAAATGAATAAAATACCTTTAAATAAATTAGATCTAAATTTATACCATGAAACATTAAAAAATGGGTTAAATATTTATATGATTCCAAATAATAATGTAAATAATGTATATGCCACATATACAACGGCATATGGTTCTTATGATAGTGAATTTGTTCCAATTGGAGAAAAAGATTACATAAAAGTACCTGACGGAATTGCTCACTTTCTAGAACACAAAATGTTTGAACAAGAAGATGGAGTAGATCCATTTACCTTTTTCTCTAAAAATGGTGCTGATGTAAATGCATACACTAGTTTTTTTGGAACCACGTATCTATTTGCTGGAACAACTAAATTTTTAGAAAATTTAAAATATATGTTAAATTATGTTGAATCACCTTATTTTACAGATGAAAATGTAGAAAAGGAAAAGGGAATAATTTTACAAGAATTAAAAATGCATAAAGACAATCCTTATCGTGCTGGGGAGATAAAAATAATCGAAAATTCATTTGTAAATAATCCTATTAGAATACCTGTAATTGGCACTGAAGAAAGTATAAAATCTATTACAAAAGAAGATCTATATACTTGTTATACAACATTTTATAACCCATCTAATATGATATTAGTTATAACTGGTAATTTTGATCCAGAAGAGACTATTAAAGAAATAGAAAAAGTAGAAGATGTGCGTGATGTTAAGTCAAGTAGTAAAATTATATCAAAAAAATATGATGAACCAGATAATGTATACAAAGAAAATGATACTTTAAATTTATCTGTAGGTACACCTAAAGTATTTATTGGAATTAAATTAAATATAGAAAACTTATTAAAGAAATATGATAAAAATATATTACTACGCTATTTAAGCATTTACATGAATATTAAATTTGGCGATGTATCAGAATTTCAAGAAAGATTAATAAATGAAGATATAATAACTAATGATATTGGTATTGATAAAATATATACTGATAAACATATTTTATATATGATATATGCTGATACAAATAGAGCTAATATATTTATTAAAGAAGTAGTGCAAATATTAAATGATAAAAGTATTGATGAACTTGATTTTATTAGAAAGAAAAAGAATTTTCTTGCAAGTAATATATCAATAAGTGATAATATATATGCATTAAATGAAAAAATAATTAATGAATATTTATTAAATAATAAAATAATAACTGATTGTTATCAAATATATAATAAACTTAATTATGATGAATTATCTGCTATTATAAATTCACTCGATTTTTCAAATATTAGTAAATTAATTATTAAAGATTGAAAAAAAATTCTATATCTGTTAAAATTATATTAGGATGTGATAATAATGAAAAAAGGGTTTACTTTAGCAGAATTAATTGGTGTGCTAGTTGTTCTAGCTTTAATAGCAATGATTGCTGTACCATCTGTTACTAAAACTATTAAAGAAAACAAAAGTAAAGTATGTGTTATTCAATTTAACAATATAATAGAGGAAGCAAAGGGATGGGCAAGTAATAATATAGATAAATTGCCAATCAACTCTGGAGATAAAATAGAAATTAGTTTTAATGATTTAGCTAAATATGGATATAGTGAAGATAATATAATTGATCCAATAACAAAAAAACAATTTTCAGATAGTTGGCATATTGTAGTAGAAAAAATAAATAATAGATTAGAGTATAAAATATATAATTATACAGAGTGGATAGATCCAGAAAAATATTGTAAATAAACCTTTTGAGGTTTATTTTTTTGTGCTATAATTTATATGGTGGTAATATGTATTTATTATATGGAATAGAAAAATATTTAATAGATGAAAAAATAAAAGATATAATTAAAGAAAATAACTTAGATAATCTTGATATAAACAGATACAACCTAGAGAATACTTTATTGCAAGATATAATAGATGATGCTTCAACAATATCATTATTTCAAAATAAAAAAATGATTATAGTTGATAATGCATATATATTTGCTACTGTTAACAAAAAAACATTAGAGCAAAATACTGATTTATTGATAAAATATATAGAAAATAGTAATCCAAATACAATATTAATATTCACATTATTAAAAGACAAAATTGATACAAGAAAAAAGATAGCAACTTTAATTAAAAAATATGGAAAAATAGAAGAATTTAATACCATTAATAATATATCTAAAATAGTAATTGATCTATTCAATCCATATAAAATAGATAATAAATGTATAAATTTATTAATAAATAGAGTAGGTAATAATTTAAGCTTAATATCAAGTGAAATAAATAAAATAAAAATATACAAAGATAATGATTACAACATTAATGAAGAAGATATTATAAATTTAACTCATAAAAATATTGATATGGATATATTTAAACTTATAGATAATATATTGTATTCCAAAAAAAAGGAAGCACTTGAATGTTTAGAAGAAATGATTAAATATGGTGAAGAACCAATAGCTATTACTATAATGCTTGCTAATCAAATAAGAATAATGTATCAATCTAAAAATTTAATAAAAAAAGGATACTCAGAACATGAAATATCAAATATATTGGAAATACATGAGTACAGAGTCAAAAAAGCACTAGAAAAGAGTAGAAATTTTACTGATAAAAAAATACTTTCTAAATTAGAAGAATTAGCAGATTTGGATTATAATATTAAAAGTGGTAATACAGATAAAAATATTGGATTAGAATTATTTATATTAAATATGTAAAAAGAAGCAATTAATTTGCTTCTTTTAAAATTCCATATTTAATAAATCATCATCAAATGTCTCATCTTTTTTTTCTTCTTTGACAGGTTCTTTTACTTTAACTTCTTCTACTGGAGTATCAAAATCTATTCCCCAATCATTTGAAGTATCTTTTTTAGGTACTTTAACTTTTTCTTTAGGCTCTTCTTTTTCCATAATAATTTCTTCTTTATCTTTAACTCCATTTTCTTGAGACATATTAGTATATTCTATAGCATGATTTAAATCATAAGTACTTCCTTTATCTTCTTCTGAATTTTCAAATTCAATTAATTTTAAAACTTCTTCAAAAGTAGTTAATCCTTCAGCAACTTTTTCAAGTCCATCCTGAAGTAGAGTAGTAACATCAGATGTATATACAAGATGACGTAATTTTTCTTTCCTTAAATTACTACTGATAGCATCTTTGATTTTTTGATCAACTATTAATACTTCATGAATAGCAATTCTTCCTTTATAACCATTACCACAAATTTCGCAACCTTCAGCAGAATATATTTCGTCAATATTACGATGTAATACCTTATTAAATAAATCTTTTTCATAATCGTTTGTTTTTCTTAGTTTACGGCAATGTGGACATAATTTACGAGCTAATTTTTGTGAAATAATACCTTCTAATGCACTAGATAATAAATATCTTTCTACATCCATATCTAATAAACGTTCAATTGTATTTAATGAACTATTAGTGTGAATAGTTGATAAAACTATATGCCCTGTGATAGATGCACGAACAGCAATTCTAGCAGTTTCAGTATCACGAATTTCCCCAATCATTATTACGTTAGGGTCTTGACGCAATATAGAACGAAGAGCAGTAGCAAATGTAAGTCCAATTTCACTATTAGTTTGAACTTGATTAATACCTTCAATATTCATTTCTATTGGGTCTTCTACAGTAATAATATTTGTATCTTCACGATTTAATCTTTGTAAAATAGAATATACAGTTGTAGATTTACCACTACCAGTAGCTCCTGTAACTAATATAATACCATTAGGTTGAGATATTATTTTTAAAACTTTTTCATAATTTGATTTAGAAAATCCTAAATTTTCAAGTCCACTTGAACTCATTGAATAATCTAATATACGAATAACTATTTTTTCACCATTTAAAGTAGGTAAGCAAGAAACACGTAGATCAAGGTTAATTCCTTGCAATGTAGCTTTAATAGCACCATCTTGTGGTAATCTTGATTCAGTTATATTCATTCCTGCTATAATTTTAATACGAGTTACTAAATTTTTCTTAACTGAGTTAGGAACTTCAGCATAGTCACTTAATGAACCATCAATACGAATTCTTATTTTCATATAATCTTCGTGTGGATCAAAGTGAATATCACTGGCTCCTTTATTACTAGCATCAACTAAAATTTCATTAACGACTTCTACAATTGGCATTTTTTCAAAATCGAATTTTTTTAACATATGAATTTCCTCCCCATTTTATTCATTTTGGACTAGCATTTATCCTAAAACTATTATATAATAGTTTTAGAATATTGACAAGGTAAAGGGGAAAAGTTTATGAAAAAAAATAACAAAGGATTTACTTTAGTTGAGACTTTAATAGTATCAGCTTTTGTTATAGGTACTTTAACATATTTATTTATTCAAATAAATAATTCTATAACAAACTATGATATTGCTTTTAAATATGATGCTGTTAATGATGTATATAATACAAATGTTATTAAAAATTACATTGCAGATAACGGATATATTGATTTAAAAAATAAAATGAATAATGGTTATTTAGATATTACTGATTATGTCATTGGAAATATATCTTATTATGAATTAATCAAAAAAAATACCAATTCTAAAAGAATTTTGTTTGTAAATGAAAATATGATAGAAATTAAAAAAAATCTAAATAATACTGATTTTTCTGAAGAATTAAAAAGATATATAAGTAGGTATGATAATAATACTACATTAACTACTGGTTATATAATAATTATTGAATATAATAATGACCATATAGCATCATTAAGGATAGGTGATTAAATGAAAAAAGGATTTACTTTAGTAGAATTTGCTATTTCGTTTTGTTTAATATCAACGATATCTTTACTTTTATTTGAATTAATAATATCTATGAAAACACTATATATAAATGGAAACATTAAAACTACAATGTTAGATAAACAAGCAATAATATTAAAAAGAATATATGATGATTATAATAATTATGATCTAAAAACAGTACAAAATTGTGGAGATAAATGCTATAGATTTACATATTTAAAAAAAGATACAACCATAAAAACAGCTGATTTAATGATAGATGTAGAAAATAAAAAAATTTCATATGATGACTATACTATGAAATTAGAAAACGGATCATATATTGGTGATATTACAACATCTGTTAATAATGAAATTATGAATAATACAACTATCAATAATTCATTATTAACAATAAATATACCTATATATAATAGTATGGTTGATGGTGATTATGGATTTAATATAAATATGCCATATATTAGTACTCAGACATCAATTAATATTTAATAAAATTAAATAATATAAATACCAATAATCCTGATATTAGAGCATGTAATAGTCTTGCTCCTAAATAAGGTAGGTATTTTATTTTTGTATCACTTGTAATACTTAAAATTTGACTATGAATACTTAAACCTCCAAATGATAAAAATATAGATATTAAAATAACTTTTATTTTTAAAGGAATATTAAGTAAACATACGTTATTTATACCTTGAGTTATTTCAAAGAATCCTGATATAAAAGAATAAACTATGTTGTTTAATGAAAATAAGTTTTTTAAAATTATTAAAATTATATTAAAAAAACACATACTACCAAGTATAATTAATAATGTATCAAACGTTTTATGTATAGAGGTAGATAAAGTTTTACCAAAAGATATTTTATTCCCAAATACTTTTTTAATATTTTCTACTGAAATATTATTGATATTGTTATTTACATATAAATTTTTGAAAATAAAGGCTATAATTATATTAGAAAAGTAGGTAACAAATAAAATTAAAAAACAAAGTTTTTTATTATTTAAGCCACTATAAACAGTTCCTAATATAAATAGAGGACTTGTAAATTGAGAAAATAGTAGTACTTTAGTAGCATCATTTTCATTTATTAATCCATTATTAATAGCTTCTTTAGCAAAAAAAGCATTACTTGGAGATCCAGAAAAAATACTGATAATTATAATAAATGCATTGTTTGGATTAGTTTTAAATAATTTCATAATTGGTTTAAAAAATTCACCTAATATAGTTGTTAAACCATAACTCATTAAAAAATTAGTAAGTAAAAAAAATGGTAATAAAGATGGTACAACTTTATTAGTCCATAATAATAAAGTATTATATATTTCAGGCATTATAACACTTGGAGATAATAATATTTGAACTATTAAAAATATAAAGAAAAATAAGAAAATAATTCTATATAGTATTTTCATAAATCACCAACTTTTATACTATAATTTATTATAATGTTGAAAGGAAAATGATATGATAAGAGAAAAAAATAAAAAAAATAAATTTTTTATAGTAATATATATATTTTTGGTAATAATATTTTTATGTCCTTTGCCATATTATATAGAAAAAGATGGGGGACTTATTTCAACTGCAGACAGAGTAAAAATTGAAAATACATCTTCTAGTAATAATTTTTATATGGCATATGTTAGTGAAATAAAAGTAAATATTTTTACTTATATCATTAGTTTATTTAATAAAGATTGGACTTTAATACCAAAAAAAGACGTAATTTATACAAATGAAACAGAAGCAGATGAAAAATTTAGATCAAAACTATTACTAAATGAATCGATAGATAATGCTATAATATCAGCTTTTAAACTAGCAAACAAAAATATAAATATTAAAAGTGAAGAATATTATGTTACATATATTGATGAAACAGCTGAAACAGATATGAAGATTCAAGATAAAATCATAAAAATAAATAATATTGATATAAAATCTAAAGAAGATATCAAAAACATCATTAAAAATTTAAAACCAGGAGATAGTATATCAATAGATGTTATAAATAACGAAAAAACATATAAAAGAACAGCTAAATTAATTGATATAGATGGTCAATCAGTAATAGGTGTATTATTAACTTCAAAAAAAGAAATAGAAACTATTCCTAAAATAACAAATGAATTTAAAAATTCAGAATCGGGAAGTAGTGGGGGATTAATGCTTGCATTAGAAATATATAATAATTTAACAGATAAAGATATTTCTAAAGGGAGAAAGATTGCTGGAACAGGAACAATAGATGAAAATGGTAATATTGGTCAAATTAGCGGTGTTAAATATAAATTAAAAGGTGCATATAAAGAAGGTGCTACTGTATTTTTAGTTCCATCTGGTGAAAATTATGAAATAGCTATTAAAGTAGCATCAGAAGAAAAATTAAATATAGAAATATTAGAAGTTTCAGCATTAAAAGATGCAATAATAAAATTAGAAGGATAAAACCTTCTAATTTTTATATATTGATTTATCATAATTATGTTGACTTGTATTTTTATTTTCTAGTTCTTCATCACTTATTAAGAAAAAATTATATTCTAATATATCTTCACCAGTATTAGTAACTGGATCATCCCAAGTTAAATCCAAATGTTTCCAATCACCATTAATATAAACAACATTCCATATATGACTATTTGTTGAAATTTTATAATTTTTAAATCCTAATTTATCTAAAAACAATGCCATAGTATCTGTATACCCACCACAAATAGCTTTACCATTAAATAGAGCTCCATAAGCTGTGTTAGAAGAATGAAGTAATGTGTCATACGTTCCAGATTTTACAATATTTGCTCTTTCTTCATCATATTTAGTATTATTAATGATGTAGTCATGTATTGCTTTAATTTTTTCTTCATCACTCATATTGTCATTAATTATATCTTTTATAATTAAGTCAATTTTTCTATTAATAGCTTCAATTTGTTGTTTGTTATATATTCTTTCAAAAGTGATATTAACTCTACCTATAGAATTATAATTCACAAAAATTCTATTATAACTATTATAAGTAGAAACAAAATTATTAATATTTGATAAAATATAATTATCATTTGTAATATTTTCAGTATCTTTAATGCAACTAATATATTCATCAGCACAATAATAAGTAACTTCATCCCATCCACTATCTAAAGCAGTATAAAATATATTCATAATATCTTGTATATTAGATGGATTAAAATTATTAGTTAATTGTACATAATTCCAACTCTCATTTCTAAAATATTCGTTATTTTCTCTAGTAATATTGTAATCTTTATCAACTACATTTTGCATTACCATTTTCATTAATGATTTATAATTAGTAAAAATAAAACCTATTGTTAAAAGTAATATTATTGTTGTTAATAGTTTCTTCATATCATCACCTATAATAATTATATCAAAAAAAATAAAAAAAGAGTAAAAATTACTCCATATTATTTACTTTTAATGTTAATCTTGATTTTGTACGTGCAACATAGTTAGCTGTAATAACGCCAGCTGAAGCTGCTTTATCAATTCTTTTAATAGCTATTGCTAAATTTTCTTTTGCTACTTCTTTATCTTTAGAAGCTATAGCTCTTTCTACATTTTTAATAGCTGTTTTCATACTTGCTTTGAAATCATTGTTTTCTACTTTTCTTTTAGCACTTGTTTTTACTGCTTTTTTAGCATTTTTCATGTTTGGCATTTAATTCACCACCTGTCCTAATCTAAATCTACTATATTTTAACAAATTTTATTTAAAAAAGCAATAATTTATTCAAATTTGGGTAAATTTATAATGGTGATACTATGAAACATGAAGTTGATTTAAGTAAATATGAGATAAGAACAGATTTAGTTATAGAAAAAGAAAAAGAAAATTTTATAAATAATGAAGAAGAAATTGATAATATTAAAATTACTAGAACTAAATTAAATAAAGACAATTTAATTAAAAACAAAGAAAAAGGTGTTTATATAACTATAGAATTTGATGATGTTACTGATAGTGAAAATTATGAAAAAGTCAAAAAAATATTAGTAAATAATTTGAAGTATTTAATTAAGGAAACTAATATAAAAGATGATTCTTTTTATTTAGTTGTTGGCTTAGGCAATAGAAATTCAACACCAGATGCTATAGGCCCATTAACAATTGATAATGTAATTGTAACAAATCATATTTATTTATATGATGAATTAGATCCAAATTATAAGAGAGTAAGTGCCATCGTACCTAATGTTACTGCTTCTACAGGTATTGAAACTAGTGACTATATTAAAGGAATTGTATCAGTATTAAAGCCTGATGCTATAATAGTCATAGATGCTTTAGCAAGCCGTTCTTTAAAGAGGGTTAATAAAACAATTCAATTATCTAATACAGGAATAACTCCAGGAAGTGGTGTTGGTAATAATAGAAATGAAATAAGTAAAAATACTCTTGGTGTGCCTGTTATTGCTATAGGAATTCCTACTGTTGTTGATGCTGTTAGTGTAGTAGCTGATACGATTAATTTTATGGAAAAACATTATGCTTTTTATAAAGATTTTCTTAAGTTACCTTTAAGTAAGATAGTTCCATCAGGACAAATAAATTATTTAAATAAACAGATAGATATCAATTTAGAAGATAATAAAAAAATATTAGGACTAATTGGATCATTATCAGAAGATGAACTTAGAAATTTATTATTTGAAGTTTTAACTCCTATTAATTATAATATGATTGTTACTCCAAAAGAGGTAGATTTTATAGTAGATAAGATAAGTAAATTGATAGGCGAGGCCATTAATCATAGTTTACATAACATATAGGAAACAAAAGCCTATTTTTTCATAATATATATTAGGTGATAATATGGAAGATAGTATTAATATATTAAATGAATATATGGCAAATATTAAAGTAGAGGATAATAATTTATATAACTTACATTTTAATATTGTTGGCATGAGTTTTATGGGTTTGCATAAGAAAGTGCAAGAATACTATGAAAACTTTAACAACTTTTATGATAGTTTGTCTGAGAGAATTAAAATGTTAGATGGTTTTCCAATTACTTCTTTAGTTAAATTTGAAGAAACATCAACAATTAAATCAATGAAAAGTATGAATTTTAATGCTAATCAAGTACTCAACATCTTGGATAATGATTTTTCCTTTTTAGTTGAATATACTAAAGATTTAATAAAAGTTTTTAATGATAAAAATGATTATTATACAAGTAATATCTTAAATAATATATTAATGTATTTAGAGAAAGAATTATGGATGATTAAAAGTAGTTTAAAATAACCTAGTGGTTATTTTTTTATATTTTTTTCATATTTTTAAATAGGTGATAATATGTTTAATTTGACATCATTCTTACTAACTTCTATAGCAGGACTATCTACATTATTTGGTGCATTTATTATATTTTTTTCCAGAAAAAAAAGTGATTCTATAATTATTGCATCACTAGGATTTGCTAGTGGAGTAATGATGCTTGTATCATTTACTGATTTAATTCCTAATAGTTTTAAATTATTTAATAATATATATAGTAATGTTTTTTCAATTTTACTAATTCTATTAGCTATTAATATTGGAATAGTTTTATCAAAAGGTATTAATAAATTTATTCCAAATGATAATAATAAATTATATAGAGTAGGGATATTATCTATGATTGCCATTATATTACATAATATTCCTGAAGGAATGGCTACTTATATTACTAATTCAACAAATATTAGTTTAGGATTATCCCTTACAATAGCTATAGCGGCTCATAATATACCAGAAGGTATATCTATAGCTGTGCCTATTTTTTATTCAACAGGAAGTAAATACAAAGCTTTTTTATATACATTTATTTCTGGTATTTCAGAATTATTTGGAGCGATACTAGCATATGTATTTTTAGCTCCATTTATTAGTGATACTTTGATGGCTTTTTTATATGCTATTATAGCTGGCATAATGATTTATTTATCTATTACAGAATTACTCAAAACATCATTAAGTTACAAAAATTATAAATTAACTTATATATATGTTTTTATAGGTATTATTTTTATATTATTTAATCATTTTATTTTCAATTAAAAGAAGAGACTTTTCAGTCTCTTTTTGGGTTATTATCTTAATTCAAATGAATGGTCATCGTTTTCATCTAAATGAAACGAGTGGCTGTCTTCATCGTCAAAGCCCATTTTTTCGTTTGTAATATTGTTTGATTTGTTTGAAACTCTATTATCAGTTTTATCTGTAACATTATTTTTGCAATTATTTGTTACTTTTTCTCTACAATTATTACTAACTTTATTGTTTTTGTTCTTTGCCATTTTAATCACCCAATTATATTATTTACATTTAGTAAATAAATATTACATAAAAATTATTGGAAAATTTTTACATTTTTGATATACTATTGTTAGCATATAGTAATAGAGTAGGGAAGTGATTATGTGGTAGAAAAATTATTAGATTTTTATAATAATGAGAGTATGTATAATAACTATATAAAAAAATTTTCTCTTCTAATTTTATTTCTTTTAATTTTTGTATTAAGTATTATAGTATTTTTTAATATAATATTTTGGATAAAACAATTATCTATTAATTATTTTTATTTTCATACAATTATATTTTTATTATTCTTGATTATAATAATTTTATGTATTATAAAATTCGAAAAAGAATTTTTAAAGAAAAATAATATTTCGTCATTTAAAAATCTTCATAATCATTGTTTTCAAGTAGATAAAATTAAAATTAAAAAATTTTTGATAGATAATAATATTTATAATAAAGATAAGATTAATGTATTAATTAAAGAAATAAATTATTATAATAATATTCAAAAAAAGAACGAAGGAGATATAACACTTATTTTCTTTTTAACAAATATAATTTCAACTGGATTTTATATTATTAATTATAGAGATGCAAATAATAGTATTAATTATATTGAAGCATTTAACAAAGCAATAATTATATATATTGTAGTAGCATTAATTTATATAGTTATAAAAATTATATTTAATGACATAGAATTCTTTAAACAATTATATAGAGATTTAACTAATAAAAGTAATGAATATGAGAGATTGATTCACATATTAAACGATATAGTTTTAACAGAAAATCTAGATGAGAAAAATATAAGTATTATTAAAAATATCAAGAATGTTATACTTAATAAAATAAATTCTATAATGCAATAATATAATTAGTTAACATAATATATATTATCGGAACCAAAATAAATTGTTATAAATACAATTATATTAATGATATAATAATAAATAAATTATATGATTGTGTTGTTGCTTTATATTTATTTTATTACATATACTGTATAATATAAAATATTTTTATTAATAAGATTAATTATAAAAATAATTTTTTAATTTAACAATATATTAGTTTTGATACTACAATTAAATATATAATATATTAAATAATCAATATAATAAATTTAATTTAAATAAATTGAGATGGACAATTGTCCATCTTTTAATTTGTCGATGCGTTATAATTAATACCCTAATCTACTCTATTTTGATAAAATAAAAGAAATAGGGGGGTTAAATAAAAAAGTATCCTATGATACCTTTCTAGATTGAATTTCAGCTATTTTAGAAAAAACTTCACTAGCATTTTCTTCATTAATTGATGTATATCCAAGTTCCTTTAATGCTTGAACTTTTATAGTATTTAATTCTAATGTACGAGATAATTTTTCTTCCATTTTATGTTCAATTTGATTTACAAATCTTCTATGAGATTCAGCTATTTTACTTTTTGAAACTCCCCCACCCTGGTACAATCTCATAGCAGAAAACATAATACTTTCAAAAACAAATTGTTCTTCTTCATCATATACAAATTCCAAAGGCTTAACAAATCCAGCTGCTTTTGCCATATATGCTAAAATGTATTTTAATTCTTTGGAACTTTCCATAGTTTGTAAATAATTGTATAGGTATCTATATGTATTATAAGAACTATCATCATCGTCATCTTCTAATTGTTCTTTCATAATATCAATTATATTATTCATTAATTCTTTTTGTTTATCATTTAATCCATTATATACATTTTGATTACCATTTGATTTAGTAGAATGTTCAAATAAACTATTTATTCTTGATTCAACATCTAATATATAATCAGTATCTACTTTTATATTATTAATTTCTTCTACATTTTTAATACCTAATAAATTAAGTAATAATACTTTTTTATCTTTAGGCCATTTATTTAAATCATCAAGTTCTAAATAATTATAAATCATTTGTCTAGATACACCTAAAAATTTTGCTAATTTAACTTTTGATATTCCAAGTTCCCTTAAAATTTCATTTAATCTTTCCATATCTTAAAGCCTCCTATTATCATTTTATCACTTATGTGTCAATTGTCAAGGTGTAAAGTAAAAGTAAAGAAAAAGAAAGAAAAAATCTTTCTATAAATACCATAATTTTTGATTATTTTTTCTAACTTCTTTAATAATTCCTCCACCTAAACAAACTTCTCCGTCATATAATACGCATGCTTGTCCAGGAGTTACAGATTTTACTCCTTCAGGATATTTTACTAAAATTTCTGAGTCATTTATATATTCAATTTCAACATCATTATCTTGCTGTCTGTATCTAAATTTAGCACTTAATTTATTTTTATCAGGTTTTGTAATAAAGTTAATGTTATCTATTATACATTCAGTACTTATTAAATATTCTTCATTTTCACTTATATATAAAACATTTTTATTTAAATCTTTGCCAACAACAAAAGTACGATCTGAATGTCCTCCAAGATTAAGGCCTCTTCTTTGGCCTATTGTATAATACATTAATCCAATATGTTTTCCTATTACTTCACTAGTTTCTATATCTACTATACTTCCTTCTTTATTAGGTAAATAATTTTTTAAAAAGTTTTTAAAATTTCTTTCTCCAATAAAGCAGATACCTGTAGAATCTTTTTTAGAAGCGGTTACTAATCCATATTCTTCAGCTATTTTTCGAACTTCAGGCTTTTCTAAGTCACCTACTGGAAATAATACATTTTTAAGCTGTTCTCTTGATACTTGTGATAAGAAATATGATTGATCTTTATTACTATCGACACCTCTTAATAAATTACCATCTTTCATTCTAGCATAGTGTCCTGTAGCGATATAATCAGCACCTAATTCTCTAGCTTTTTTAGCAAACATATCAAATTTAATATATTTATTACACATTACATCAGGATTTGGAGTTCTACCTAATTTTAATTCATCTAAAAAATAGGTAAACACATAATCCCAGTATTCTTTAACAAAATCAACTCTATGTAGTGGTATATCAATTTTCTTACAAACTTCTAAAGCGTCGTTATAATCTTGTTCTTGGGGACATATATTTTCATTTAATGTTGGATTACCTAATATATCATTATTTACACTAGCATCCCAATTGCGCATAAATAAACCAATTACTTCATAACCAGCTTTTTTAAGCAATATAGCTGCTACGCTACTATCTACTCCACCACTCATACCTATTACTACTTTTTTCATACAATCGCCTCGCCTAAAACATTATATCATGAATTAAAAAAAAAGTATATTAGATAAACATACTTATAAAATATGGAGTAATAAAAGTTTCTAATAAACTATAAACAATTATTCCTATTATAGAAAATATTAATATTTTAAAATAATGATTCATTATATTTTTAAAATTAATTTCTAATTTATTAAAAATACTATATATCAAATATAAAGATACTTTAATAGCATATATACATAGTATTGATAATAACATTAATATTAATAAATTTGGTATTAAATATATGATAGAAAATAATATTCCTTTTATTTTAAAAGTTAATATAAATGACGATATAGTAAAACCAAATATAAAACTTTTAAAAAAGTAAATAAATATAATAATAGGTATTCCTATTACAGAAATTCCAAGTAAAAAAACAAATATAAATAATAGTATATTTGATATAACAGATTCTCTAAAACATGTTAAGTAATTTAAATTATTATTTTTTATATTAGATACATAGTTATTCATATATTCTTTTATGTATTCATGGTCTGATTTAGCTATTATAGTTATAAAAATGGTACCTGCTATAAAGCCAATTAAAAATAGTATTGTAATAAGTAATGTTGATTTTTTGTTATTATTAATTTTAGATTGTATTTTATTTTTTAGTTTGTCCAATTTTTTCATATATTTCACCTATCTAATCATATGTAATTATTTATTAGATATTCCATTTTGATTAATTTTATATTATAATATTAATGTTGAGGTGAAGTTATGAATAAACAAATTAAAAAGAAAAAATTTAATGGGAAAAGATTAGCAGCTATATTAATGTTAATAGCTATGATAGCTTCTTATTTATCTCTTTGTTTTATGTATTTTTAGGAGGAAAAATATATGAATTATTTTATAGGTTTAGAAACATTAGTTCCAAATGCTTTTATTGAATTATATCCAGAAAAAACTATTTCTTTTAAAACAATTGAAAGATATGGAGAAAAAGTGATAAAGAAATTAGGTGACATGGGACATAGACCATTATTAGTATTAAATAGAGATTTAACTGATAAATTCTTAAGTCAATATAAAATGTATTTTGATTCAATCCAAGTTAATAATGATTATTACTTTATTTTAAAAGATGGAATTACTAAAGATGAATTAATAAGAAATGCTAGAATGTTTCTATCTGCTGATATATTACTTGCTGTTATGGATACTGATGTAGTTAATGAAAGTCTTATAAATAACCAAGGCAAAATTTTTATAAAGAAAAATAGATATTAAAAAATGTACTTTATTGTGTACATTTTTTTATTGTAATTTTAACTATCTTATTTTATTTAAGAAACTTTCTCCATGAGGTGATTTTACATTAAAATTATCTGCTATAGTAGCACCTATATCACTAAATGAATTTAATTCATTTATATATCCATTATTTTTAAATTTTTTAGAATATACAAGTATTGGAGTATGTTCTCTAGTATGATCTGTTCCTTTATATGTTGGGTCATTACCATGATCTGCAGTAATGATCATTAAATCATCAAATCTTAACAAATCAATAATATTTGGTAAATTATCATCGAATTCTTTTAATGCATTAGCATATCCTACTGGATTTCTTCTATGACCATATTTAGAATCAAAATCATTTAAGTTAGCAAATAATAGTCCATTGAAATTTTGTTTCATTTCATCTTCTATTTTCATTATTCCATCATAATTATCAGTTGTTCTAGTGTATTTATTAATTCCAGAGTAATTAAAAATATCACATATTTTACCTATAGATATTACGTCTAAATTAGCATTATTTAAGTAATTTAAAACTGTATCATATGCAGGATCTAATGCATAGTCATGTCTATTTGGAGTACGAGTAAAATTACCAACTTTTCCTATAAATGGTCTAGCTATAATTCTTCCTACTTTCCATTCAGGTTTTAGAGTAATTTCACGAGCTATTTCACATATTTTATATAATTCATCTAATGGTACAACATCTTCATGTGCAGCAATTTGTAAAACACTGTCAGCAGAAGTATAAACAATAATACTTCCTGTTTTCATATGTTCTTCTCCTAAATCTTTAATAATTTCAGTACCACTTGCTGCTATATTACCTATTACTTTTCTTCCTGTTCTTTTTTCTAATTCATCTATTAATTCTTTTGGAAATCCTGTATTTAAGAATGTTTTAAATGGTTGTTCTGTAATTACTCCCATCATTTCTAAATGACCTGTTAGAGTATCTTTTCCATTACTTACTTCATTAGCTTTAGTATAATATCCTATTACATCATCATGAGTGTTATATAATAAATTATATAATCCTAATTTTTTTAAGTTAGGTAATTCTATATTGGCACTTTCTATAGCATGTTTTATTGTATTTGTTCCTACATCATCATATTTTTTAGCATCTTTTGCTTCCCCTACTCCTGCTGAATCTAAAACTATTAATATTATTCTTTTAAACATATTATTCCTCCTTAATCTCCATGTGGATGATATTTTAAATATTCCTCTTTTTTAATATTATTTGAAACATGAGTATATATTTGTGTTGTACTTATATCAGAGTGCCCAAGTAATTCTTGAATACTTCTTAAATCAGCACCATTTTCTAACATATGAGTAGCAAAGCTATGCCTTAATGTATGTGGCGTGAATTCTGTTTTTATGTTTTTTTTAATAGCTATTAATTTTATTTTTTTAAATAGTGATTGTCTACTTATGGCTGTTCCTCTATTATTTAGAAATATATAATCACTACTTTTTTTATTTAGTAGAGGTCTATATTCATTTATATAGATATTTAGGTATTTTAAAGCTATTTCTCCTACTGGAACTATTCTTTCTTTACTACCTTTTCCCATTACTCTTAAAATGCCTAAATTAGTGTCTAAATGAAACATTTTTAAGTTTACTAATTCACTTATTCTAAGTCCTGAAGAATACATTAATTCAAGTGCTGCCTTATCTCTATAACTATATTTACTTACTAAATCAATATCTAATATTTTTTTTATTTCTTCTTGTGACAATACTTTTGGTATTGTTTTTTTAGTTTTAAGTTTATCAATATTAGATACTGGATTATTAGTAACTTTTTCTTCTATTAATAGAAAGTTATAAAAACTTGTTAAAACATTTAAATGATGATTTATTGTTTTTGAAGAATCAATTTTATTTAAATATTCAATATATTTTTTTATATCTTCTTCATTTATTTTACACAAATCTTTTTTTATTATTTTATAAAATTCTTCTAATGTATAATTGTATGTTTCAATTGTATTTTTGCTATATTTTAAATCAATTAGTAAATAATCTAGAAAATCTTTTATATCGTCCATATTATATCCTCTTTTATATTATATCATTTAAATAAATATTATAAATTATACTTTACTTTTTTTTACAATGATTTTTTTATTTTTTCTTTTAGACTTTCAAAATCAAATGAACAGTATTTTAACACATCATCTTTTTTACCACTTGCACCAAAGTTTTCAATAGTACATAGATATTTATCACTATATACATATCCTTCAAAACCTTGTTTAGTACCTGCTTCTATTATAAATTTTTTGTATCCTTTTGGTAGTATATTTTCTTTATATTCATTATTTTGTTTTTCAAACAATTCACGAGATGGCATACTAACTACTCTTAATTTTAAATTGTATTCTTTTTCTAAACTATTTGATATATAAATAGCAGTATGGACATCTGTTCCAGTACTTATTATTATTCCATCTATTTTTTCATAGTCTTTAACTATGTATGCACCTAAGCTTATATTAGGAACATTTTTATTAATAACTGGAACTTCTATTTTAGATATTATTAAGGCACTTGGTTCTTTTCTTTTGAAAATTTCTTTATAGCAACCTATTATTTCATATGTATCACATGGTCTATAAACTGTAAAATTTGGTATTGAACGGAGTGATTCTAATTGTTCTATTGGTTGATGTGTTATGCCATCTTCTCCTATATTTACTGAATCATGAGTAAATATATAAGTTACTGGTAAATTCATAATTGAAGACATTCTAATACCAGGTTTCATAAAATCTGAGAAAACTAAAAAAGTTGATCCTATTGGTTTATAATTATATAGAGCCATTCCATTTAATATAGCTGACATTGCATGTTCTCTTACTCCAAACTGAATATTTTTTCCTGAAAAGTCATTGTAAGTTATATTTGAATAGTTATCTAGTTTTATTTTTGTAGAGCTTGCTAGATCAGCTGAACCTACTATAATTGATGGAATATAAGGTGCTAATTTATTTAGTATTTTATGATTACTTATTCTTAAAGCTTCTTTTTCTTCATTTATTTCAAATTCAATATTATCTATATTTATATTTTCATCTTCAAAAATAAAGTTGAATTTTCTTTTTTCTTCATTACTTAATGTAGTGTATTTTTTATAATTATTTGACCAATTATCATAGTATGGTTTCATTCTTTCAAATATTTGTTTTTGAAAATTACTCCTTAAATCATCGTTTACATAAAATGGATTTTTTGGAATATTAAATTTATTTTTAATATTATCTATATCTTCATCTGTTAAAACACTTCCATGTACTTGGCTAGTATTTTCTATAGTTGATCCTTTTCCTATAGTGGTTTTTATTTCAATGATTGTCGGTTTATTATTTCTTTTTGCCTTTGATATTGCTTTATCAATTTCTTTTAAATTATCACTTTTTACAAGTATACTATCCCAACCCATACTTTCAAATTTTAAACAGGTATTTTCTTTAAATGTATTTAGTGTATTATCATCAGCACTTACTCCATTTGAATCATATAGAACTATCAGATTATTTAGTTTTAGATTTCCTGCTATACTTACCGCTTCATTGGCAACACCTTCCATTAAATCTCCATCTCCACATAAAACGTAGATTTTATGGTCTATCATACCATTTGTATCTTGATTTAATTTACGCTCTGCTATAGCCATTCCAACTGCACTTGCAAGTCCTTCTCCAAGTAGTCCTGTTGTTATATCAATCCCAGGTTTTCCTAGTTCTGGATGACCCGGTGTTTTAGAATTTATTTGTCTAAAATTTTTTAAATCATTTATTTCTAAGTATCCTGCCATAAAAAGAATGGAATAAAGGAGTGCTGAACCATGACCTGCTGACATAACAAACCTATCTCTATTAATCCATTTTGGGTCATTTGGATTTATTATTATATGTTTAGCAAATAAAGTATATAGTATAGGAGCAGCTCCTAATACTATTCCAGAATGCCCACTATTAGCATTTTTAATCATATCTATACCTAATGTTTTAATATTATTTAGTGTTAATTCATCCATTGTTTATCCCTCTTATTCTTTTAAAATTATATCATTTCTATACTTAATTGTAAATTAATTATATATAAGAAAAAAAGATTAAGTTTAGTTAATCTTTGATTTATTAATGATTATTTTGTTTTATTATTTTTATTTAATTACATCTTTATATTAATTAACTTTTCCAAATTTATTAAATGGAAATAATCTATATTTAACACTACCTAGTATTTTGTCTTTAGAAATAGTTCCAAAATATCTTGAATCTAATGAATCATTACGATTATCACCCATTACTAGATATTCATTATCTGGTATCTTAGTTAAATTTAAATTTTTTAATTCAAAATCTTCGGTATAACCTAATCCATAATTGTCTTCTATTTCATTACCATTTATATATAATCTATTATTTTTATAACTTACTACTTCTCCTGGTAAACCAATTACTCTTTTTATTAATCTTTCACCATTATAATTAAATACAACTATTTCAAATCTTTCATATTTATTATCATATTTATCTAACAAAAGAATATCTCCATCTTTTAATGTATTATTCATTGATGGACCATCTACTCTAACAGGTGTTACTATAAATAGCCTAATTAGTATAATAGCTAAAATTATAACTATAAATGAAATTGAATCTTTTAATTTTTCCATATTATCTCCTTATTAAAATATATTTTTAACTTACTTAATTATACAATATATATATACATTATTCAAGATATTTTATTACATAGAAAAAAGGCAAACTTATGCCTCTTTTACATCTTTATTTCTACGTTCTTTAATTTTTGGTGTACCTAATACATTTCTTAAGTAATTTAATTTAGCTCTTCTTACTTTACCTTTTCTTACGACTTCAACACTATCAATTTTAGGTGAATTCATAGGGAAAGTTCTTTCTACACCAATTCCTGAAGATATTTTTCTAACTACAAAGTTTTTAGAAACTCCACTATTTTTAATAGCAATTACGATACCTTCATAAGCTTGAACTCTTTCTTTGTTACCTTCAATAATTTTATAATTTACTTTTACTGTATCACCAACACGGAATTCAGGTAAATCATTTCTTATTTGACTTTTAGTAACCATTTCTACTTTGTTCATCGATGTCTCCTCCTGTTCTTAAATAGTGATCATAATAGTAATCATCGGATCACAACGAATTAATTTTAACATAAAAAGATTATAAATGCAAGT
>CAKOWF010000012.1 GCA_934122215.1 uncultured Bacilli bacterium
ATTTTTATTACAAAAAGTACCATATTTTGACAAACTAACTATATATACTATTTCAACTAAAGAGGAGGAATATATGTTAGAATATGAAATAACAGAGGATACTTGTGCCTTAATAGCGATTAATGATTCATGTACAAAGATTGTTGAATTAGATAATGAAATAATATTAAATACTTCAACATTAAAAATATTAGATTATAGTTGTAAATATTATGGAAGTTCATACAATGGAAGAAAAGAGGGAAGTATAAGCATATTAAAAAATATTTATAAGATTCCAATAATAGTTGAAGAAAGTAGAAGTATAATATTTTTTCCAATAAGTTCTCCAAGATATCATAATTCAACATGGATTTCAGTTAGAAATATAAAATCATGTAGAAAAATAGAAAAAAATACTGAAATTACATTTAAAAATGGAAAAAAAATGATATTTAAAATATCGTATTCATCACTACAAAATCAAATATTAAGAGCAAGTTATTTAGAAATGATATTTTTAAGTAGAAAAAGTTTATAAAATAAGTTAAAAAACTTATTTTTTTATGCTTTTTTATGATATAATTATATATAGGTATAGGAGTGCTTTTAAATATACAAACTTGCTAAAAACGTATTTAAATTGCCAAAAAGAGGGTGAGTCATGTTTATAAAGAGTATTTACTTAAATAAATTTAGAAATTATGATCAACTTAAAATAGATTTTAAAAATGGAATTAACATTATAGTAGGTGAAAATGGTCAAGGAAAAACAAATTTATTAGAAAGTATATATGTCTTAGGTCTTACAAAATCACATAGATCATTTATAGATAACAATTTAGTAAAAGAAGGAGAAAATAAATCTATAATTCAAGGAATAATAGAAAAAGAAAATATAAGTACTAAATATGAAATTGAAATAGGAAATAGTAAAATATTAAAAATTGATAATGATAAGATAAAAAAAATAACTGATTATATATCAAATATTAATATCATAATATTTTATCCAGATGATTTAGAAATAATAAAAGGTTCTCCTAATTTACGTAGAAGATACATAAATTTAGAAATTAGCCAACTATGTTCTAATTATATGACAATTTTAAATGATTATAATAAGTTACTTAAAATGAGGAATGATTATTTAAAAAATAATTATATAGATAATAATTATTTAAATATAATTACTAATTACTTAATAGAAAAGGCAACACAAATAATTCTTATGAGAAAAAAGTTTATAGATAGACTAAATGAAATAATACCTAAAATATATGAAGATATTTCTGAATTAAGTAATTTTTCAATAAAATATAAATGTTGTATCAAAATTGATGAATACAATGAAAAAAATATAGTGGAAAAATTGAAAAATATATCAGAAGAAATAAAAAATACTGAAATTAAGTATAAAACGACATTATTTGGTCCTCATAAAGATGATATTGAATTTTATTTAAATAATTATAATTTGAAATTATATGGATCACAAGGACAACAAAGAATGGCTATATTATCCTTAAAGTTAGCAGAAATAGAAATATTTAAAAAGTACAAAAATACTTTACCAATATTATTATTAGATGATGTGTTTAGTGAATTAGATGATAAGAAAAAAAATAATTTATTAAATTATATTAATGAAAATATTCAAACAATAATAACTACAACAGATATAAATAATATAAATAATGATATTGTAAAAAAATCAAATATTATAGAAATATTTAATGGAAATATTAAATAGAGGTGAAAAAATGGAAGAAAATAAACAACATTATGATGCATCTGATATTCAAGTGTTAGAAGGATTAGAAGCAGTAAGAAAACGTCCAGGTATGTATATAGGTACAACGGATGTAAAAGGATTACATCACTTAGTATGGGAAATAGTTGATAACTCAATAGATGAAGCATTAGCTGGATATTGTAATAACATAGAAATAGTCATAAATAAAGATAATTCTATTACTGTAAAAGACAATGGTAGAGGTATTCCTGTAGGAGTTCATCCAAAAACTGGAATTTCTACTGTTGAAACAGTATATACAGTATTACATGCTGGAGGAAAATTTGGCGGCGGAGGCTATAAAGTATCAGGTGGTTTACACGGAGTAGGTGCATCAGTAGTTAACGCATTATCAAAATGGGTAGTTGTCACAGTATACAAAGATGCAAAAATATATGAATGTAAATTTGAAAATGGTGGAAAAACTGCTCAAAAATTGACAGTAATAGGTAGTTGTGAACCTGAAAGAACTGGAACAACTGTAACATTTAAACCTGATCCAGAAATTTTTGATACAGATATTTATGATTATGAAACTTTAAAAGTAAGAACTCGAGAATTGGCTTTTTTAAATAAAGGATTAAAATTAACTTTAAGAGATGATAGAGACGATGAAGATACAATAGGAGAAGTATTCCATTATGAAGGTGGAATTAGCGAATATGTTAGATATTTAAATAAAAATAAGACTCCAATTCATGAACAAATAATTCATCTAGAAGGTGAAGAAGATGGTGTAATGTTTGAAGTAGCATTACAATATAATGATGGATATAGTGATAGTATTTATTCATTTGTTAATAATATCAATACTCATGATGGAGGAACACATGAGGAAGGTGTAAGAAGAGCTTTAACACGTATAATTAATAGTTATGCTAGAAAAAGTAAATTATTAAAAGAAAAAGATGAATCTTTAACAGGAGATGATGTTAAAGAAGGATTAACTATGATAGTATCATGTAAACATCCAAATCCACAATTTGAAGGTCAAACAAAAGGAAGATTAGGAAATTCTGAGGTCCGTAAATTAGCAGATAGTGTATTTAGTGAAGGATTTGAAAGATTTTTAATGGAGAATCCAGATACTGCTAAAATAATTGTAGAAAAGGCAACAGTTGCATCTCGTGCCAGAATGGCAGCAAAAAAGGCTCGTGAAGCAACTCGTAGAAAAACTGCTCTAGATGGATTCAATACTATAGGTAAATTAGCAGATTGCACTAGTAAAGATGCATCAATAAGTGAAATATTTTTAGTCGAAGGAGATTCGGCTGGAGGTTCAGCAAAAGATGCAAGAATACCTGCAACTCAAGCAATATTACCATTAAGAGGTAAAATATTAAATGTAGAAAAAGCAAGACTTGATAAAGCTTTATCAAATGAAGAAATTAGAACAATAATAACAGCATTTGGTACTGGAATAGGTGATGAATTTGATTTAAGTAAATTAAGATATCATAAAATAGTTATAATGACCGATGCTGATGTTGATGGTTCACATATTAGAATTTTATTATTAACTTTATTCTATAGATTTTTTAGACCTATAGTAGAAGGTGGTTATGTGTATGCAGCTCAACCACCATTATATAAAGTAACAAATGGTAAAAATATTAAATATGTCCTTACAGATGAAGAATTAGACGAATATAGAAGTACATTAAGTCCAAATGCTAAACCAATAGTACAACGTTTCAAAGGTTTAGGAGAAATGGATGCAATAGATTTACGTGAAACAACAATGCATATAAATAATCGTGTTTTAAAGAGAGTAACAGTAGAAGACGCAATAGCAGCAGATAAAATATTTACAGATTTAATGGGTGATGATGTAAATCCTCGTAAATCATTTATAGAAGAATTTGCTAAATTTGCTGAAATGTTGGATGTATAGGAGGAAAATATGGATAGAATAATAGAAAAAAATATAGTACAAGAAGTAAAAGATTCCTTCTTAGAATATTCAATGAGTGTAATTGTTGCACGTGCTATTCCAGATTTAAGAGATGGTTTAAAACCAGTTCATCGTAGAATTTTATATTCTATGTATGAATCAGGATATACAGCTGATAAACCACATCGTAAAAGTGCTAGAATAGTTGGAGATGTAATGGGAAAATACCATCCACATGGCGACTCAAGTATATATGAAGCAATGGTTCGTATGGCTCAACCATTTAGTTTTAGACATATGTTAGTAGATGGACATGGTAACTTTGGTAACATGGATGGAGATGGAGCCGCTGCAATGCGTTATACAGAAGCTCGTCTTTCTAAGTTAGCCGTAGAAATGGTTAGAGATATTAATAAAGATACAGTAAATTTTAAACCAAATTTTGATGAAACAGAAAAAGAACCAGAAATTTTACCATCTAGATTTCCAAATATATTAGTAAATGGTTCAATGGGTATAGCGGTTGGTATGGCAACAAATATACCACCACATAATTTAGGTGAAGTAATAGATGGTTGTGTTGCTTACATAGATAATCCTAATATTGATACATTAGAGTTAATGCAATATATAAAAGGACCAGATTTTCCAACAGGTGGTACAATTCTTGGAAATAGTGGAATAAAGAAAGCTTATGAAACTGGTAGAGGAACTATTACTATTCGTGGAAAAGTTGAAATTGAAGAAAATAATGGTAAAAGTAGAATTATCGTTACAGAATTACCATATCAAGTAAATAAAAAAGAATTTCAAGAAAGAATTGGCCAATTAGTTAGAGATAAAATATTAGATGGAATTAGTGATTTACATGAAGAATCAAATTTAGAAAACCCAGTACGTGTAGTTATTTATCTAAAAAAGGAAGCAAATGCTAATGTAGTATTAAATAATTTATATAAACATACTCAATTACAAACAACTTATGGAATTAATTTATTAATGATAGATCAAAAAACTCCTAAAATATTACCTTTAAAAGAAGTTATTTCTAAATATATTGACTATCAAAAAGAAATTATCATTAGAAGATCAAAATTTGATTTAAATAAGTGTGAAGCAAGAGTACATATATTAGAAGGATTAAAAATAGCTTTAGATAATATAGATGAAGTAATTAAAATAATTAAATCATCAAAAACAGATGAAATAGCAAAAGAACAATTAACTTCAAAATTTAATTTAGATATAGTTCAATGTGAAGCTATTTTAGAAATGAAATTAAGAAGATTAACTGGATTAGAAAAAGATAAAATAGAAAATGAATTAAAAGAATTGTTAGCACGTATAGAAGAATTAAAAGCAATATTAGCTTCAGAACAAAAGGTATTAGATATTATTAAAGCAGAATTATTAGAAATTAAAGATAAATATAGCGATGAAAGAAGAACTAATATTGATATGACAGCTATTGAGTACATTGAAGATGAATCATTAATACCAGAAGAAAGTGTAATTATTACATTAACTAATAAAGGTTATATTAAAAGATTAGCTAGTGATACATACAAAGCTCAAAATAGGGGTGGAGTTGGTATTAAAGGAATGACAACTAATGAAGAAGATTTCGCACAATATTTGTTAACAATGAGCACACATGATTATGTATTATTCTTTACTAATAAAGGAAAAACATATCGTATGAAAGGTTATGAAATACCATTATTTAGTAGACAATCTAAAGGATTGCCAATTATTAATTTGATTCCAATAGAAAAAGATGAACATGTAACAGCAATGTTAAAAGTAGAAAATAATGAAAAAAATAATTATATTATTTTCTGCACTAAGAATGGATTAATTAAAAGAACTAATATTAAAGAATTTGAAAACATTAGAACAAATGGTAAAATAGCAATTACTTTAAAAGAAGATGATGAATTAATATCTGCTAAAAAAACAACAGGTGAAAATGAAATTTTAATTGCATCTTCAAATGGTAGAATGATTCGATTTGAAGAAAAAGAATTAAGAATTATGGGAAGAACCGCTTCTGGTGTTAGAGGAATAAATACAGGTGATGGAATTTGTGTTGGATGTGAAATAGCTGAACCAGGACAACAAATATTAGTAGTAACTGAAAAAGGTTATGGTAAAAAAACTGCTCTTGAAGAATATAGAATGACGCATAGGGGAAGCAAAGGTGTTAAAGCTTTAAATATAACAGAAAAAAATGGTAATATAGTTTCATTTAAAACAGTACACAGTGATGAAGATTTAATGATTATTACCAATAATGGTATAGTTATTAGATTACCTTTAGAACAGGTTTCTTCAACAGGACGTGTAGCTCAAGGAGTTAAATTAATTAATTTAAAAGAAGAACAAAAGGTTAGTACAATAGCTATTGTAGAAAAAGAAGAAACTTTACCAGCAGAAAATGAAGAATAATTTCTTCATTTTTTTATGTTTCACGTGAAACATAAAAAAATATTTTAAAATAGTAAATAATGTTTCACGTGAAACATTAAAAATAAATTTAAATAAATAATAATATTACTTGCACAATTAAAAAAAATATTATATCTTATAAAAGACACAACATTTATATTTGAACCAGGTCAGGATTGGAAAATAGCAGCCTTAAAAGTCAATGAATGTGTGTGTCTTTTTTTATAATTAGGTGATACTATGAAAGAAAAATATATGATAGAAGCAATAAAACAAGCAAAAAAAGCATATAAAAAAGATGAAGTACCAATAGGTGCAATAATTGTAAAAAATAATAAAATAATATCAAAAGGATATAATAAAAAAGAAAAAAAGCATATAGTAACTAATCATGCAGAAATAATTGCAATAGAAAAAGCAAATAAAAAATTAAAAACATGGCATTTAGATGAATGTGAATTATATACTACATTAGAACCTTGTATGATGTGTAGTGGTGCAATAATACAATCAAGAATTAAAAAAGTTTATTGTTCAATAAAAAATGATAATAATGATTTAAATAAAATAATAAAAGAAAATAAGTTAAAAATTGATATAGAATACGGAATCTGTGAAAAAGAGTCATTAAGTTTAATACAAAGTTTTTTTAATAAAAAAAGAAAGTAAAACTACTTTCTTTTAAATTTAAATGATATAATATTAAAAGTGAGGTGATAATGTGTATCAAAGTTTATATAGAAAATATAGGCCAAAAACTTTTGATGAAGTAGTAGGTCAAACAGTAATTATAAGAACTTTAAAAAATTCTATTAAAAATAATCAATTATCTCATGCATATTTATTTTCAGGCCCTAGAGGTACAGGAAAAACTAGTATAGCAAAAATATTAGCAAAAGCAATTAATTGTGAAAATTTAATTGATTATAATCCATGTAATCAATGCAAAAATTGTATTCAAATAAATAATAAACAATCAGTTGATATAATAGAAATAGATGCAGCATCTAATAATGGAGTAGATGAAATAAGAGAAATAAATAATAAGGTAAATTTAGTTCCAAGTAGTGGAAAATATAAAGTATATATAATAGATGAAGTTCATATGCTTACAACAGGTGCATTTAATGCTCTATTAAAAACTTTAGAAGAACCTCCAGCACATATAGTTTTTATTTTAGCAACAACAGAACCTCATAAAATACCTGCTACTATATTATCTAGATGTCAAAGATTTGATTTTAAAAAAATTAGTAGTAATGAAATTATTAAAAGGTTGAACATAATTATTGAAAAAGAAAACATAAAAATAGAAGAAGAAGCTTTAAAAGAATTATCAAATTTATCTGATGGAGGAATGCGTGATGCATTGAGTATGTTAGACCAAGCTTTAGCTTATTCTGATAATATAATTACACTAGATGATATTCATGAAATTAATGGAACAATTACAAAAAATGAAATAAATGATTTTTTATTAAATATAATAAATAAAAACACAAAAGAAATATTTTTAAAAATAGATGAATTTGATACTAAAGGAAAAGATTTTATTAAATTAACAGAAGAAATAATTTTATTTTTAAGAGATATCTTAATAAATAAAACAACAAATAATATAAATCAAAAATACGAGTTAGAAGTAAATATATCAAACGAAAAATTAATGACTTATATAAAAAAGTTTAATTCAATTTTTAGTGAAATGAAAAACTCATCTCATCCAAGGGTAATATTTGAAATATTAATAATCCAATTGTTAGATATTGATAATATAGAAGTAGAAAATAATAATAAAATATCTACAAATGAAATAAACAAATCAAAAATTGAACAGGATATAGTTGAAAAAAAAGAACCAAATATTCAATTAGATAAAAATTTAAAAATTATTGATCAAAAAAATGACAACCAAAATAATATTGTCAATATAAAAAATATAAAGAAAATAAGAATAAATAATACTTTGTGTAATTTAGACAAAAACAAAGCAATATTAATAAAACAACAATTAAATGAATTAAATAATATGATAATTTTAGATGAATATGCAATATATTATTCAATGTTGTTAGAAGGAAAACTAACTGCTTTTGGAAATAATATAATGATTTTTGTATATGAAAATGAGAGACTATCAAATGAATTTAATCAAAATATAATAAAAATAGAAAATATGATAAAAAAATATTTAAAAGAAGAATATAAAGTAATATCAACATTTCAAGATGAATGGTTAAAAATAAAGAATGAATATATAAAAAATAAGGATAATTATAAACTAATAAAAGAACCAGATAATCTAGAAAGTAATAACTTAAGTGAAGATATCAATAATTTAGATGAAATGTTTGAAAATATAATAGAATATAGTTAGGAGAATAAGAATGAATATACAAGCAATGATGAAACAAGCACAAAAATTACAAAAAGATATGATGAATGAAAAAGAAAAAATCGATAAAACAGAATATACTGGATCATCATCATTTGTAACTGTAATTATGATGGGAGATAAAACAATAAAAGAAATAAAAATAGATAATGATAATCTAGATAAAGAAGAAATAGAAATGTTACAAGATATGTTAGTAGTAGCTATAAATCAAGCAATGAAACAAATAGATGAAGATACAAATAAAAAACTAGGAAAATATACACAAGGAATGCCAGGATTATTCTAATGAAATACCCAAAAACTTTAAATGAATTAATAGAATGTTTTAAAAAATTACCTGGAATAGGTGAAAAAACTGCAGAAAGATATGCACTATCTGCTTTAGAACTAGATGAAGATATAATTAATTTGTTTTCAGAATCATTAAAAAATCTTAAAATTAATATCAAAAGATGTACTATTTGTAATAATTTTGCTGAAGGTGATCTATGCGAAATATGTAAAATACAGGATAGAAATAAAAAAATTATATGTGTAGTAGAATCACCTAAAAATGTTGTTTTATTTGAAAAATTAGGTGTATACAATGGTGTATATCATGTATTAGATGGTTTAATATCACCATTAGATGGTATAAACCCAGAAGATATAAAAATAAATAAATTGCTAGATAGAATAGATAAAGAAGAAATAGAAGAAATCATAATAGCAATAAAACCTGGTATAGAAGGTGAAACGACATCTTTATATATATCAAAAATGTTAGAAGGTAAAAATATTAAAGTATCAAAAATTGCTCATGGAGTACCTCTAGGTATAGATATGGAATATATTGATTCATTAACTTTAGAACAAGCTTTAGAAGACAGAACTTCTATTAATTAAGTTAATAACATATAATTAACTGGTGATAATATGTTAAAAAAAATATTAGAAGTAATAAAAAGAATTATTTTTAGTGTTGTACTTTTATATGGATTTAATATAATAGCAAGTCCAATTAATATTATGATACCAATTAATTTTATAACAATAGGAGCTGTAACTATATTAGGTTTTCCAGCTCTATTTGCATTTATTATTATAAATATAATAGCATTTTAATAAGGAAGTGAATTATGTTAGATGATTATATTGTAGAACAAGAAAAAGTAGTGAAAATACTTAAAAATAGTATTCAAAAAAATAAAGTATCACATGCATATTTATTTGAAACAAATGGTTATAAAAATCAAAAAGAATTAGCTTTAGCATTTGCTAAAATGTTATTATGTCCTTATAATTATAGTAATAATAAGAAATGTGTTAATTGTACACAATGTAAAAATATTGATAAAAATATATTTCCAGAAATAAAAATAATAGATACAGATGGGTTATGGATAAAAAAAGAACAACTAGATGTATTACAAAAAGAATTTAGTGAAAAAAGTATATTATCAAATAAAAAAATATATATTATAAATCATGCAGATAGATTAAATAAATCATCAGCAAACTCAATATTAAAATTCTTAGAAGAACCTGAAGAAAATATAATAGCAATTTTAACAACTGATAATATGTATCAAATGTTAGATACTATCATATCTAGGTGCCAAATAATAAGTTTTTCAAGAAAAAATGAATTATATGAAGAATTACCCTTAAATAAAATTAAAAACTATATTGCTATTCCAGAACAACTAACAGAAGAAATGTTAGAAAATATAATAGGACAAGCTATAGAATTTACGAATTATTATGAAAAAAATGGAATGGATACAATTTTAAAAACACAAAAATTATGGCATAATAATTTTAAAGAAAAAGATATTATTTTACTAGCAATAAATATAATGATATTATATTATCAAGATATTTTAAATTTAAAATTAGATAGAAGTATTAAAATATTTAAAAATTATAATTTAGAAGAATTGGTAAATAAAAATACAGTACGAAAATTAACAAAAAAAATAAGTGTATTAATAAAAACAAAAGACAAAATTAATTTTAACGTAAATTCACAATTATTAATAGATAAACTAATAATTGAATTAGAAAGATGTGATTAAATGATAGTAGGAGTATTACTAGAAAATGATGATAAGATATATTATGTAAAAACAGATATAGAATTAAACTTAAATCAAACTGTAGTAATTGAAGTAGAAAAAGGTTTATATTTTTCAAAAGTAGTATCAATAAATGAAAGTGAAAAAGAAACAGTTGGAAATGTTATAAGAAAAACTTCAAAAAAAGATTATAATGAATATAAAAAAAATCAACAGTCAGCAAGTCAAGCACTAAAAAAATGTAAAGAATTAGCTATAAAATATAATATGGATATCAATGTAATAGATGCTACATTTAGTTTAAATAAGGATCAGTTATTATTTCATTTTTATTCTGATGAAAGAATAGATTTTAGAAATTTAGCTAAAGAATTAGCCTCAATATATAAAACTAGAATAGAACTTAGACAAATTGGTGTCAGAGATAAAGCAAAAAAAGTAGGTGGATATGGAAGTTGTGGTCAAAAATTATGTTGTGCTAGATTTTTAAATGATTTTGACTCAATTTCAATATCTATGGCAAAAAATCAAAACATTTCATTAAACCCAAATAAAATTAATGGATTATGTGGTAGGCTATTATGCTGTTTAAAATATGAAAATGAATGTTATAAGGAATGTAGAAAAATATTACCAAAAATAGGGGAAGTAAAAGAAATAGATAATAAAAAAGGAATTATTAAAAGTGTAAATTTAATAAGAAAAACATATACAATTGAATTTGAAAATGGAGAATTAATAGAGGTAAAACAAGAAAATGGAAGAAATTAATTATGTATTAGGTTATGATAATTTAAAGATATATCAAAATACAGAAATGCTAAAATTTTCATTAGATTCAGTTTTATTAGCAAATTTTGTTACTATAAATCCAAGTACAAAAAAAATTTTAGATATAGGGACAGGAAATGCAATAATACCTTTAATCTTAAGTACAAAAACAAAAGCCAATATAACTGGTATAGAAATACAAGATAAAGTAGCAACTTTAGCACTTAAGTCAGTTAAAATAAATAAATTAGAAAATCAAATAAACATAATAAATGATGATATAAACGAATATACAAGTAAATCAGAAACAGAAATATATGATATAATAACATGCAATCCTCCATTTTTTAAATTAAATGACAATTCAATATTAAATGAAAGTAAATATAAACAAATAGCTAGACATGAAATAAATTTAAATTTAGAAAAACTAATTAAAGTTAGTAAAAAATTATTAAAAAATAATGGTAAATTAGCTATTGTACATAGACCAGAAAGATTAATAGAAATAATTGAAAATATGAAACAAAATAATATAGAACCAAAAAGAATATGTTTTATATATCCAAAAATAAATTTAGAATCAAATATACTATTAATTGAAGGAATAAAAAATGGTAAGCCAGGTATAAAAATTTTACCTCCAATATATATTCACAATTTAGATAATTCATATACAGATACAGTAAAAAAATATTTTAGTTAAGAAGGTGTAAAATGTCACAGATAAGTTATAATAATACTCCAACTTTATATTTAATACCAACTCCAATAGGAAATTTAGATGATATAACTTTAAGGGCAATTAAAGTATTAAATGAAGTAGAAATTATATTTTCTGAAGATACAAGAGTAACTTCATTATTATTAAATCATTTAAATATAAAGAAAAAATTAATATCGAGTCATGAATATAATGAACAAAATAATAAAGAAAAATTATTAGAATATTTAAAAAAAGGTTATTCCGTAGGTGTAGTAAGTGATAGAGGAACACCAGTAATCAGTGATCCAGGATATTTTTTAGCTGAAACAGCTATCAAAAATAATTATAATGTAGTATCACTTCCAGGAGCAACAGCATTAATACCAGCTCTTACTTCATCAGGTATAGAACCAATGCCATTTTTATTTTATGGCTTTTTAAACAGCAAAGATAGTAAAAGAAAAAAAGAATTAGAAAATTTAAAAAATAATAAATATACGATGATTTTTTATGAAGCACCACATAGAATAAATAAAACATTAGATGATATGTTAGAAATATTTGGTAATAGACAAATAAGTATATCTAGAGAAATAACTAAAAAATTTGAAGAAGTATATAGAGGAACAATATCTGAAGTAAAAGAAGAAACAAAAGAAATAAAAGGAGAAATTGTAATAGTAGTATCAGGAAATAAAGAAGAAATAAAATTTGATGATATAAGTATAATAGAACATGTTAATATGTATATTAAAAATGGAATGAATTCAAAAGAAGCCATCAAAAAAACAGCAGAAGATAGAAATATGAAAAAAAGTGATATTTATAATGAATATCATAGAGGAGAATAAAATGAAGTTAATAGTAGGATTAGGAAATCCAGGTAAAGAATATGAACAAACTAGACATAATATGGGATTTATGTGTATAGACGAATTTGCAAAAAAAAATAATTTAGTTATAAATCAAAAAAAATTTGATGGATTGTATACTGAATTTAATTACAAAAATGAAAAAATAATATTGTTAAAACCTCAAAAATATATCAATTTATCAGGTGAGGTAATAAAAAAATATGTGGATTATTATAAAATAGATATTTCCGATATTTTAATAATAAGCGATGACTTAGATTTACCTTTTGGAAAAATAAAAATTAAATATAAAGGTAGTAGTGGTGGACACAATGGCTTAAAAAATATAGAACTTCATTTGAAAACACAAGAATACAAAAGGATAAAAATAGGAATATCAAATAATAAAGAAATTGATACAAAAGATTATGTATTAGGAAAAATAAAAGATAAAAAAATGATAAATGAAGTAACTAAGTTAGTTTCAAATATTTTAGATGATTATTTTGATTTATCATTTGAAAATTTAATGAATAAATACAACTAAGTGATACAATGTATCATTTTTGTCGTGAAAGGAGGTATAATATGTCAATTTTTAATAAAATATTAAGTGAAAAATATACATCAATATCTGGTTTAACTGATGAATTAAAAGCAATATATATATATAATCAATACAAAAATAATTCAATAATAGTAGTAACTAACACTATATATGAAGCAAATATATTAGTTCAAAGATTAAGAAATTATACAGAAAATGTATTATTTTTTCCAATGGATGATTTTTTAACTAGTGAATCAATAGCAATATCACCAGAATTCAAAACAACTAGATTAGAAACAATTTACTCATTAATAAATAATTCAAACAAAATAGTAGTAACAAATTTAATGGGATATTTAAGATATTTACCAAAACAAGAATTATATAAATCAAAAATACTTAAATTAAAAATAAATAATGACTATAATATGAATGATTTAATTAATAAATTATACATGTTAGGTTATACCAAAGAAACTTTAACATCAGTGACAGGTACATATTCAGTTAGAGGATTTGTAATAGATATATTTCCAATAAAAGAAGAACATCCAATTAGATTAGAATTTTTTGGAGATACAATAGATGAAATAAAATATTTTGATGAAAATACTCAAATGACTATATCAAAAATAGATGAAATAAATATATTACCAAATACAGAATTTATATCTGAACAAAATGTTGATATAAAAAAACAAAATGAACTTCCAAATTATACAGAAGTAGTAAATATTAATGAATATTTAAATAATCCTCTAATTATTTATCATAATTATAGTGAATTAGAAAAAAACTATGAATTATTACAAGAAGAAATAGAGGATTATAATAGAACAAATAATTTTGATTTATCAAAAAAATATATGAATAATTTAGAAGATATAAAGGAAATAAATACTTGCTATTTATTAAATTTTGATAATAGTGTAAATGATACACAAAATTTTAAATCATATAATATTGATGAATTTCCAACAAAAAAAGAAGAGATAGAAAAATTATTAAATAGTTATATTAAATCTAAAAAAACAGTTGTTATATGTGTATCAGATCAATATAAAATAAATAAAATATTAGATTATTTAGAATTAGATTTTGTATTAACAAATGAATCAGAAATATTTGAAAACAAAATAAATATAATAGAAAAAAATATGTTAAATGGTTTTATATTTGAAAATTATGTTTTCATAAGTGAAACAGAAATATTTCATAAAAAAAATATAGTAACAAAATATCATAGTAATTTTAAATACGGAGTAAAAATAAGAGATATAAATAAATTAAATATTGGAGACTATATAGTACATAATTTATATGGTATAGGAAGATATGTAGGTTTAAAAACATTAGTAAAAAATGGATTTAAAAAAGATTATTTGACTGTAGAATATCAAGATAATGATAAACTATATATACCAGTAGAAAAAATAGAATTAATAAGTAAATTTTCATCTAATGAAGGAATTCAACCAAAAATAAATAAATTAGGTTCATCAGAATGGGAAAAAACTAAGTTAAAAGTTAGAAAAAAAATAGAAGATATAGCAGGTGATTTAATAAAACTATATGCTATAAGAGAATCAAGTGTAGGGTATGCTATGGATAAAGATGATGAAAATCAAGTTTTATTTGAAAGTGAATTTCCATTTAGTGAAACCAATGATCAATTAAAAGCAACAGATGAAATAAAAAAAGATATGGAAAGTATTAAACCTATGGATAGATTATTATGCGGTGATGTAGGATTTGGAAAAACAGAAGTAGCATTTAGGGCAATATTTAAAGCAATATTATCAGGAAAACAAGTAGCTTATCTATGCCCTACAACTATATTATCTAGTCAGCAGTATAATAATGCTATAGAAAGATTTAAAACTTTTCCAGTAAGAATAGAAATATTAAATAGATTTGTAACTCCAAAAAAGACAAAAGAAATATTAGAAGATTTAAAAGAAGGAAAAATTGATTTATTAATAGGAACACATAGACTATTAAGTAAAGATGTTATATTTAAAAATTTAGGCCTATTAGTAATAGATGAAGAACAAAGATTTGGAGTAAAACATAAAGAACAAATAAAACAAATTAAAAATAATATAGATGTTTTAACTTTATCTGCAACTCCAATACCAAGGACTTTACAAATGTCAATGATGGGTATTAGAAATTTATCATTAATAGAAACACCACCAACAAATAGATATCCAGTTCAAACTTATGTATTAGAAGAAAATGATAGTATTATAAAATCAGCAATTTATAAAGAATTGGCTCGCAATGGTCAAGTATTTATTTTATATAATTATGTATCAGATATTGAAAATAAAAAAAATGAATTACAAAAATTGCTACCAGATATTAAAATTAAATTCGCACATGGTAGAATGAATAAAAAAGAATTGGAAGATGTAATGATAAGTTTCATAAATAAAGAATTTGATGTATTATTATGTACCACTATTATAGAAACTGGTATAGATATACCAAGTGCTAATACATTAATAATAATAGATGCAGATCATTTTGGATTATCTCAACTTTATCAAATTAGAGGAAGAGTTGGAAGAAGTAATAAAATTGCTTATTGTTATTTAATGTATAATAAGGGTAAATCTTTATCTGATGTTGCAACTAAACGATTAAATGTAATAAAAGAATTTACAGAATTAGGTAGTGGATTTTCAATAGCTATGAGGGACTTATCAATAAGAGGTGCTGGTGACATATTAGGTAGTGAACAAGCTGGATTTATAGATACAGTAGGAATTGACTTATATTTACAAATGTTAGATGAAGAAATAAAGAAAATAAAAGGATTACCTATAAAAGAAATTTCTAAACAAGATGAAAGACCATTATTAGATATAGAAACAACAATAGATGATAATTATGTGGATGATACAGACTTAAAAATTGAAATTCATAAAAAAATCAATGAAATTGATAGTTATGATAAATTATTACAAATTAAGAATGAAATAGAAGATAGATTTGGTAAAATAAGTGACAATTTATTAATTTATATGCACGAAGAATGGTTTGAAAAATTAGCAAAAAAATTAAATATTAATCAAATAAGGCAAACTCCTAATTTTATAGAAGTAACTTTACCTAAAGAACTTACTGATAATTTAAATGGTGAATTGTTCTTCAAAGAAGTAAGTAGTTTATCTAGAATGTTTAGATTTTCTAAAAAACAAAATAATATTGTAGTAACTTTAGATATAATTAAGTTAGATAAACATTTTGTTTATTATTTAATAGATTTATTAAAAATATTAGATAAAACAATAAAGAGATAGTAAAAACTATCTCTTTTCTAATACATCTATAATATTTGGAATTATTTGTTTTTTTCTAGATATGTAATCTTTTAAGAACATACCTTCACATAAGTTATCTCTATCAAAGCAAATACTTAGTATTTCTTGCGCTGATTTGTTATAAATTATATATGAACCATTATTTAATATATCAGTTACAAATAATGCAATAATTAAATTATCATTATGTTCTGCTACTTCATTAACAAGACTAACATATTCATCTAATTCATCTAATACATCATTAGGTGTCATAGTAAGTATTTGACCAATACCAATTTTTTTATTATTAACATTAAAGTTTTTAAAGTCATAATATAATATTTCTTCTTTAGTTTTATTTTTAAGTGAAGATCCGGCTTTTAACATTTCCATTCCATATTTTTCATAATCAATACCAGCTATATCAGCAAGATCAAAAACTGCTTCTTTATCTTTACTAGTAGTGGTTGGTGATCTAAATAATAATGTATCTGAAATAATACCAGATAGCATTACACCAGCTATATTAGATGGAATTTCAATATTATTTTCTTTAAACATTGAATATATAATTGTATTAGTACTACCTACTGGCATATTTCTAAATGCTATAGGATATTTTGTATCTAAGTTTCCTATTTTATGGTGATCAACTATTTCTAATATTTCTGCTTCTTCTATTCCATCAACACTTTGTATATATTCATTATGGTCAACTAAAATAACTTTTTTTCTAGTAGCGTCATTAATATCTGATAATCTCAGCATACCTAAACATTTACCTTTTTTATCAATGACAGGATAATTAGTATATTTATTCTTTTTTGTTATTTCAACAAAATCATCTACTTCTTCATCATCATTAATTGTAATAACATTTTCTTTTAATGTAACTGAATCAACATAATTAGATAACCATATTTTTCTAGTAGTATCAAAAGCTGATTCATTAGATAAAATAATATTTATATGATACTCTTTAGCTAATTTTAAGTGTTCATCTTTAATAAATGAGTTTTTAGTTAAAATAATCATTTTTACCTTTGATTTAATAGCATATTCGATAATACTATGTCTATCACCAACTATTAATATAGTATTTCTATCTAATGAAATATTTTCGATAAATGTTGTGCTGCTATAAGATGTAACAACAACATTACCAGTTATATCATCATCAAATTTTAATATTTCCTTTGCATTTAATGTTTTAATAATATTATTGTATGAAGTACACAAATTATCAATCTTATCATTTATTTGATGTTTTGCAATATCTTTTAAAGAAATTAACCCAACAAATTTTTGATTATTAACTACTGGAATAGCACCTACATTATATTCGTTCATATACATAAAACAATTATAAATTGTATCATGATAATCTTTAGCGCAATCTTTTAAATAATTTAAATCTTTAATTTGTAATTTAACGTCATTTAAATATTTTGGTTCATCAAATTTAAAATAATTAAGTACAAATTTTGTTTCATTATTTGGGTGACCTAATATTCTAGCTTCAGTATTAAATCCTAATTCATTTTTTAAATATGAAAGAGCAATAGCTGCAGTAGCACTATCAGTATCAGGTTTTTTATGCCCAAAAATATTAATTTTTTCCATAACTTCCTCCATAAATTTCTACAAAACAAATTATATCACAAATTTATTAAATTTAAAGTATAAAAATAAAGAAAAAATTTAAAATATTTAAATAGGAAGGAGTTTTTATGAAATCAACAGGAATTATTAGAAGAATTGATGAATTAGGAAGAATTGTAATACCAAAAGAAATAAGAAAAAATTTAAGAATCAAAGAAGGAGAAAATTTAGAAATATATATAGAAAATGATAATATAATATTAAAAAAATATTCCTTACTTAAAAATTTAACTGATATAGCATCTATATATGTTGAAGTTTTAAATTCTTTAATAAAAGATAATATTGTAATAATAGATTCAGATACTGTAATATCAGCAAGTGGTAAGTATAAGAAGAAAATAATAAATAAAGAAATAAGTGAAGAAATGGCTATTTCATTAAAAAGAAGAGAAAGTATATTAGAAACACATAAAAAAAATTTAAAAATAACTGATTTTGAAATAGAATGTACATATTCAATACATAGTATAGTTGTAGGTGGAGATAGTGTAGGATTAGTAATTATATTTAAAGAAGAAGATGTAATAGATGAAAAAATAGATGATATATGTATGGTTACAGCTAATTTTTTAGCTAAATATCTTGAAGATTAGAAAAAATTATGTTATATTAAGTACAATAAAATTATGAAGGAAAGAAGAATATGATTTTCTTACAGAGACTTTGTGGTAGGTGAAAACAAAGAGAAATAGTATTTTAAATGGTTCTGGAATTGCTTAGGTGATATTTAGCCTAGGACGTATACTTGCGTTAAAAGTTTAAGATAAAAACTATGTTTTTAAATAAGGTGGTACCGCGAGTAAAATCGCCCTTATAAGGTACTTTTTTTATTGTTAAAAGTAATATACTTATTTAGAAATATAAAAGGAGGATTATATGAAAGAAAAATTTTATATTTCAACAGCCATAGCTTATGCTTCAGCGAAACCACATATCGGTAATACTTATGAGGTAGTTTTAGCAGATGCTATCGCCCGTTACAAAAGATTATTAGGATATGATGTTTATTTTCAAACAGGAACAGATGAACATGGAGAAAAAATAGAATTAAAAGCTAAAGAAAAAGGAATAAATCCACAAGAATATGTAGATGAAAATTCATTAGAAGTTCGAAAAATATGGGATATTATGAACACAAGTTATGATAAATTTATTAGAACTACTAATCCAGCACATAAAGAAATGGTTTCTAAAATATTTAAAAAATTATATGATCAAGGTGATATTTATAAAGGAACATATAAAGGATTATATTGTACACCTTGTGAATCTTTCTGGACTGAAACACAAGCTGTTGACCATAAATGTCCAGATTGTGGTAGAGAAGTAACAGAAGCAGAAGAAGAAGCATATTTCTTTAAATTGAGTAATTATTCAGAAAAGTTAGTAGATTATATTGAAAACCATCCTGACTTTATAAAACCCGAAAGTAGAAAAAATGAAATTATAAATAACTTTATAAAACCAGGATTACAAGATCTTTGTGTATCTCGTACATCATTTGATTGGGGAGTTCCTGTTTCATTTGACGATAAACACGTTATATATGTATGGATTGATGCATTGAGCAATTATATAACTTTTTTAGGATACGATGTAGATGGAAATCATTCTGAAGAATTTAAAAAATACTGGCCTGCAGATATTCATTTAATTGGTAAAGATATATTAAGATTTCATACAATATATTGGCCTATTATGTTAATGGCTTTAAATTTACCACTTCCAAAACAAGTATTTGGTCATCCTTGGATATTATTTGGTGAAGATAAAATGAGTAAATCAAAGGGAAATATTTTATATGCAGATGATCTAGTTAATCAATTTGGTGTTGATGCCATAAGATATTACTTATTACATGAAATACCATATGCTAATGATGGATCTATTACATATGAATTATTAATAGATAGAATTAATTCTGATTTAGCTAATATTTTAGGTAATTTAGTTAACAGAACAATATCTATGTCTCAAAAATATTTTGATGGTATTGTTTATGAACCAACTACTTATACTGAATTAGATTTAGAAGTAAGAGACATGGTAATGGCTTTACCTAATAAAGTAAAATTAAAAATGGATGATTTAAAAGTAGCAGATGCTATAGATGAAATATTTGAAGTTTTAAGAAGATGCAATAAATATATAGACGAAACAACTCCATGGATTCTTGCAAAAGAAAATAATACTGAAAGATTAAAAACAGTATTGTATACTTTACTAGAATCTATTAGAAGTTGTGCAGTATTATTACAACCTTTCTTACCAGATACTGCTGATAATATATTCAAACAATTAAATACTGAAAATAGATATATTGATAGTATCAATTTTAAAGGAATGGATCCACTTATAAAATTAAATGAACCAACCCCTTTATTTTTAAGAATTGATAAAGAAAAAAAATTAGCTGAATTAGTGTAAATTGTTGTAAAATGTCGACTTTTTCCCTTTGTTATATAGCTAATATTATGATATATTAGTTTTGTTGACAAATAAGGAGGAAAAATGACAATTCATAAGCTAAAAGAAAATAGATATGCGATTTACTTTGCAGTATTAATATTTACTTTAGTTTTATGTAGTTTGATCGTTGAATTTAATTTATTAGATTTATGTTATATTGTCTTTACAGCAATATGTTTGATTAGATATATACTAGTTTGTAAAAAAGAACAAGAATGAAATTATACTTTACAGAGTATAATTTTTTTAATAATTTACTTGAAAAAAATCAAGTAATTTGTTTATAATTGAATAGGTGATTAAAATGTATATAGACACACACTGTCATTTAGAAAAAAAGGAATATAAAGTAGAAGAAATTATTAAAAATATTGAAAATAATATAATAATAGTTAGTGGATATAATGATGAATCAAATATTGAAGTAATAGAATTAATAGATAAATATCCAAATGTATATGGAACTATTGGAATACATCCTAGTGATATAAAAACATCAAATATAAGTATAGTAGAAAAATATGTAAACCATCATAAAATAGTAGGAATTGGTGAAATAGGACTAGACTATCATTATGGAAAAGAAGATATAGAATTACAAAAAGAAATGTTTATAAAACAAATAGATATTGCTAGAAAATATAATAAACCAGTTGTAATACATAGTAGAGATGCATCATTTGATACATTAGAGATAATAAAACAAAATAGTGATGTAAACTATACAATGCATTGTTATAGTTATAGTTTAGAAACAGCTAATATTTTGTTACAATATAACGTAATGTTTGGAATAGGTGGAGTAGTAACATTTAAAAATAGTAAAGAACTTAAAAAAGTAGTAGAAAATATTCCAATAAATAATATTTTACTAGAAACAGATAGTCCTTATTTAACTCCAGAACCATATAGAGGAGAAAAAAATGAACCCAAAAATGTATTATTAGTAGCAGAAAAAATAGCAGAATTAAAAAATATTTCAAAAGAAGAGGTACTAAAAATTACGACAAAAAATGCCATAGAAAGATATAATATAAAAAGATAATTGAGAATATTATTTTTTTAATCTATTAATTTTAGATAATATATGATAAAATATAAGTTAGTGAAGAAGTAGAGAATGGTGATAACATGGGAAAAGTAATAGCATTAGTAAATCAAAAAGGAGGAGTAGGTAAAACTACTTCAAGTATAAATTTAGCGGCTTCTTTAGGTTACTTAAAAAAAAGAGTATTACTAGTTGATTTAGATCCCCAAGGAAATGCTACTACAGGAGTAGGCATAGAAAAATCAGATTATGACAAAAGTATGTATGAACTTTTAAAAGGTGATGCTGAAATAGGTGAAGTAATAATAAAAACAAAGTTTAAAAATTTATATATAATTCCAGCAACTATAAATTTAGCTGGTGTTGACTTTGAATTAATAGAAAAGCATAACCAAGATTCAACTTTTATAAAAGGCAGTCAATTAAAAAAACACTTAGATGAAGTAAAAGATCAATTTGATTATATAATAATAGATTGTCCACCATCTTTAGGAGTATTAACAACAAATGCTTTAACAGCAGCAAATTCAGTAATAATTCCAATCCAATGCGAATTTTTCGCACTAGAAGGTGTTATGCAATTATTAAATACAATAATTTTAGCTCAAAAAAATATAAATCCTACTTTAGGAATAGAAGGTGTTTTACTTACAATGTTAGATTGTAGAACTAATTTAGGATTAGAAGTAGTAGAAGATATAAAAAGTTATTTTAAAGAAAGTGTATATGATACAATAATCCCAAGACTTATCAAATTAGCAGAAGCACCAAGTCATGGAAAACCAATAATAGCTTATGCACCAGATCATATAGGAGCAGAAGCATATTTAAATTTAGCTAAGGAAGTGATTGCAAGAAATGGAAACTAAAAAAAGAGCATTAGGTAGGGGCCTAGAAGAATTATTTAATAATGAAAATTTAGATTTAAATAGTTTTGAAAGACAAGTATATGAAAGTGCATCAAATGAAGAAGTAGTTGAAATTTCATTAAAAGAATTAAGACCAAATCCATACCAACCAAGAAAAGTTTTTAATGAAGAAGCATTAAATGAACTAGCAACATCAATAAAAGAACATGGTGTTTTTCAACCTATTATTGTTAAAAAAAGTATTAAAGGCTATGAAATAATAGCAGGTGAAAGAAGATATAGAGCATCACTACTAGCTGGAAAAGAAACTATTCCAGCTATAGTTAGAGACTTTTCAGAAGAAAAGATGATGGAAGTAGCTTTACTTGAAAATTTACAAAGAGAAGATTTAACTTCTATAGAAGAAGCGTATGCATATAAAAATATGCTAGAAAAACTAAACTTAACACAAGAAGAATTAGCTACTAAGGTAGGAAAAAGTAGAAGTCATATAACAAATATTTTAGGGTTAATAAGATTACCAAAACAAGTACAAACAATGGTAGCTGATCAAAGTATATCAATGGGACATGCTAGAATATTAAGTAAAATAGAAGATGAAGAAAAAATAATTGAATTAGCAAATAAAATAGTAGAAGAAAAATTATCAGTAAGAGATATAGAAAATATTGTTAATGGCAGTGATATAGAAAAAAAAGTAAAAATAGAAAGAAAACCAAAAGAAATAAATAACGATTACAAATATGTAGAAGATATTTTAAGAGAAAAATTAGATACAAAAGTAAAAATAAAAGATAAAAAAATAGAAATATCATTTACAAGTGTAGCAGATTTAAATAGAATTTTAGAAATAATAGATATAAAAGATTAATGATAATATAATTATCATTCTTTTTAAATAGGTGATATGTATGTTAGAATATAAACTAGGAAGTATTGTTATAATGAAAAAACCACATCCTTGTGGTACAAATGAATGGGAAATAACAAGATTAGGAGCAGATATAAAAATAAAATGTTTAAATTGTGGTAGAACTATAATGTTACCAAGAATAGAATTTAATAAAAAATTAAAGAAAGTTATTAAATAAGGAGGAAATATGGCAAAAAAGAAAAAAAATAAAATATATGGTCCAGTTTTCGCAATTTTTATAATTATAATAATTATATCGTTATTGAGTTTGATTTTCTCAATACTTAATATAGAAGGATATAAAAATGTAATAGCAAATAATACATTAGAATCACAATTAATTACAGTAAGAAATATAATTAGTATAGATGGTATAAAATATTTATTTGAAAATATAGTAAATAATTTTATGAATTTTAAACCTTTAGTCTTGTTTATTGTATTTTTATTAGGACTTGGTATATGTGAACAAAGTGGATTAATGCATGCAATAGTGTCTCCATTTAAAAAAATTAAATTTAATTTTATTATATTTATTACTTTATTTATAGGAATAATTTCAACTTTTATAGGAGATTTGAGCTATATAATATTAATACCATTAACAGGTGTAATATATAAGTATCTAGAAAAAAATCCAATAATTGGTATACTTACAATGTTTATTGGTATAACAATAGGATATGGAACAGGATTAATATTTAATTATAATGATCATTTAATAGGATTATTAACACAAAATTCAGCAACTTTAAATGTAGATCCAAATTACAAATATAGTTTATTATCAAATTTATATATAATGTGGTTTTCTACAATATTATTTAGTTATATAGGTACAATAATTATAAATAAATTTTTAGTAACAAAATTAAGTAAAAAATATCAATTAGAAGAACAATTTGAAGTAAATGAAAAAGCAAAAAAAACAAGTTTAATAATATTTTTAATATCATTAATTTTAGTTATTTACTTTATATTACCAATTAATTTACCACTAGCAGGAATATTGTTAGATAGTGGTTCAGAAAGATACATTGATAAATTATTTGGATCTTCATCTCCATTTGGTAATGGTCTTGTGGTAATTATAAGTTTAATATTTACTTTATCAGGTTTTGTATATGGAAAAAAATCAGGAAATATAAAAACTGGACATGATTTTAGTTTAGGTTTATCAAAATCTTTTGAAAATTTAGGATTTTTATTTGTTCTTATGTTTTTTACATCACAAATACCAGCTATTATTGAATGGACAAATTTAGGAAATGTTATAGCAACAAGATTAATAGATTTAATAGGTAATTTACACCTAAGTGGAATATTACTATTAATAATATTTATAATTATAACAGTAATTATTAGTATTTTAATACCAGATACAATGTCTAAATGGAATTTAATGTCTCCAACAATAGTACCATTATTTATGCAAGCAAATATAACTCCAAATTTTACAAATTTTGTATTTAAAATAGCAGATTCTATAGGTAAATGTTTTAGCCCAGTATTTATATATTTTATAGTTACTTTAGCATTTTTAGAAAAATATAATGAAACAGAAAATGAAAAAAAACAGATAAGCTTTTTTGGAACATATAAATTAATGTTACCAAGTATTACAGTATTATCATTAATATGGATATTAATAATTGTATTTTGGTATTTAATAGGATTTCCAATAGGTATAGGAAATTATTCAACTTTATAAAATATAAATGTTCTTTATCAAATAGAATTAGTAAAAAATAAAATTGTTAAAAGAATTAAGATTATTAAGGATGAAATTAAAATCATCCTTTTATAATGTCTCTAATGTAAAATACGAGATATAAAAAAGCAATCTTTTTAATATATTTAATTAAATTATTAATTTCTTCTATAATCTCGTTATTAATGTATATGACACTAATTTTTTTATTTAATAATTAATAAAAAGGGTTATATAGTAGATAATATATATGCTATAATATTTATAACAGATTTAAATATAATTGTGAAAGAGAAGTGATTTTATGGAAATTTATGACGTAATAATAATTGGAGCAGGTCCAGCAGGTTTATTTTGTGCATATGAGTTAATAGAAAAAAATCCAAAATTAAAGATTCTAATGCTAGAAAAAGGAAAATTTGTAAAAAATAGAGTTTGTCCAATGAATAAGTATAAAACAAAATGTACTAATTGTAATCCATGTAACATACTATCTGGATATGGTGGAGCTGGAACTTTTAGTGATGGGAAATTAAATTTTATACCTAAATTAGGTAAGTCTGATCTTTTTAAATATATGTCAGAAAGTGATGCATATAAATTAATAAATGATACAGAAACAATATTTAATAAATTTAATATGGATGCTAAAATTTTTCCAAGTAATATGGAACAAGCAACAGAACTTCAAAAAATAGTGACAAGATTAGGAGACAGACTATTAATTATAAAGCAAAAACATATTGGAAGTGATTATTTACCACAATGCATAGACAAATTTAGCGAATATTTAAGTACAAAAAAAATAGAAATAGAAGAATTAACAGATGTTATAGATATAGAAAGTATATCAAAAAATAGCCATAAAATAACTTATAAAAAGAATAATAAAGAAATGGTGGTTTATGGAAACAAAGTAGTAGTTGCTCCAGGTAGAACAGGTGCAAAATGGGTACAAGAATTAGCAGATAAATATAATATAGAATATACTTCAAAAAGCATTGAAATTGGAGTAAGAGTTGAAGTTAGAAAAGAAATTTTAGAAGACATATGTAATATAATTTATGATCCCACTATATTTATAAAAACAAAAACATATGCAGATGAAATTAGAACTTTTTGTACAAATCCAGGAGGTTTTGTAACTAAGGAAAATTATTATGGATATATTTGTGTAAATGGTCATTCATTAAAAGATATAAAATCAAATAATTCAAATTTTGCTTTTATCTCAAAAGTAAATTTAACTGAACCAGTAACCAATACTAGAGAATATGGTGAATCAATAGCAAAAATCGCAAATGTTTTAGGAAATTCCAAACCAATTATTCAAACATTAAGAGATTTAAAAACAAACAGGAGAAGTAATTGGGATAGGATAAATAAGTTATATATTGAACCAACGTTGAAAGATTGTGTAGCTGGTGATTTAGCCTTAGTTTTACCTCATAGAATTATAATTAATATATTAGAAGGATTGGAAGAATTAGATAAAATTATACCCGGAGTTAATAATGATGAAACTTTATTATATGGGCCAGAAATAAAATTTTTTAGTAATGAAATTATAACTAATAATAAATTTAAATTGGAAGATTATGATATATATTTTATTGGAGATGGTGCTGGAAAGGCTGGAAATATAGTAACAGCAGCAGCAACAGGTTTAGTGGCAGCACGTGATATTTTAGGAGAATAATATGAGTATAGTAAGTTATGCATTAAAAGGAAATATTAAAAATTTTAATAGTAAATTAGATAAAATAAGTGAAAAAACTGGTATCAGTAAAATAAAACTACAAACAAAATTTTTATCATGTTTTAGACTTATTGGAACAGGATATAGTGATTTTTTAAATTATGAATTATATAATAAATCTAAAAAAGAAATATTAGAATATGCTTCAATAAAAGATCAAGATAAATTTTATGAAATTGTAAGTCCTAGTAAATATAAAACTTTTTTTACAATAAAAACAAATTTTTTAAGAAATTTTAAAGATTATATAAGTAGAGATTTTTATGATAATGGAACATTAGATGAACTAACAAAATTTTTAAAAAATCATGAATATTTTATGATAAAACCATATGATGGCTTGGGTGGACATGGTGTTAGAAAATGTTATTCAAAAGATATCAAAAATATAGAAGAATTTTATAAAGAATTACAACAAAACAAATTATTTTTAGAAGAATATGTTATTCAACATAGTGAAATAAGTAAAATTTGTCCAACTAGTGTTAATACTATTAGAATAATGACATTTGGATATGATGGAAAATCAGAAATTTTATTTGCTGCAATGAGATTTAGTGATGGAACAGCTAGTGTTGATAATTTTCATCAAGGTGGAATGGCTTGCTTAGTTGATATTGAGACAGGTAAATTAGTTGGCCAAGCATTTAATAAAGATTTAGAATATTTTAAATATCATCCAATGACAGAAATGAAATTTGATGGCTTTCAAATACCAAATTGGGACAAAATAAAAAAACTGGTATTAGAAGCAGCTTTAGTAAATCAAAATATTCACGTAGTAGGATGGGATGTAGCTGTTACAGAAGATGGAGCAACTTTTATTGAGGGAAATAGAAGACCTGGATTTGA
>CAKOWF010000013.1 GCA_934122215.1 uncultured Bacilli bacterium
TCATCTTTTTCTTTTGTTATCCAATTTATAAACATTGGATTTTGATTTAATCTTTCTATCTTCTCCATATAGTCAAGCACCACCTTATCCTTTTTTAATTTCTTTAATTCTTCTAAATCCATATCTAACATTATTAAATATTTATTTTTTTCTATTCCTTCTTCATCTTCATTATATAATAATTCTTTATATTTTTCCATATTTATTTCATATATTGTCAAATTTCTTATATATTCTTTATTCTCTTCATCTCTTACTTTATATATCCTTTTATATTTATTATCCTTTACTCCATAATTTAAATTTATTTGGATTATATTTTTATCTTCATTATAATCTTCTCCTACTACTATTTCATTTTGATATATATTTGTTATTAAACAAAAATTTCTTACTTTTACATAATCTTGATAATATGTATTTACTTCTATTTCTATTTTTCCTTGTTTGGTTGTTACTAATAAATCTACTTCTTTTCCCCTTACATATATATTATTTGTATTTAAATTTAATGGTTGTAACTCTATATTTGTTATTTCTATATTTAATATTGTTTCTAATACTTTTTTTAGAATATTGAAATTTTCTTTTTTCATCATTATTTCTTTAAATGCTTTATCATATTTACAAGTATAGAATTTCTTTTTCATGTTGTTCACCTCTTGGTGTTTTAATTTATCAAACTTTATTTTCTTTTTCAAATATACATTTTTGTATTTTAGCAACTATTATTTAAACTATTTTATTATTTTAGTTATATCTATTTTACTATATTGAATATAGATAATTTAACTAAGTTAGTTAATTGGTATATTTTAAAAATAATAAAAAAAATAGTAAAATTTTTATTTTTACTATTTATAGTTCAACTTCATCCATTTCATCAACTACTTCTATTTGAGCATTGATAATATCTTTAATTCTTCTTTTAAATATATTTATATTTCTTCTTAACATATTTGCTTCATTTTCTGCTTTTTCTGCTTTTAGTAAAGCTTCATTAATTATTCTATTTGCTTTACCTTTGGCATCCTCCAAAATAGCCTCTGATTCATGATGTGCATTATATTTAATTTGCTCAGAAGTTTTTTCTGCCATTACTATTGCTTTTTGTAATGTTCCTTCCATTTTTTCATATCTAGCTATTTTGTCTCTTAGTGCTTCATTTTCTTTTTCTAATCTACTTAATTCAGCTATTTTATTGCTTTTTTCTTTATCTTCTTTTACCATTGCATCTACTTTAGCAATTACATTATCTAAAAATTTATTAACTTCTTCTGGATCGTATCCTCTTTTTACAATACTAAACTTTTCCATTTTATTACCATTCAATATTTATATCAGTATTATCGTGGATGTCTTTTCCGGCAGTTTCACCACTTATTTTACCTTGTACACTTATGTTATTTGGTGTACATAAGAAAATACCACCACCGATTTTTTGTAAATCTCCACCTATAGCATATATTGTTCCAGCTAAGAAATCAACAATTCTTTTTGCTTGATCAGAAGTTACTCTTTTTAAATTTACAACAACTGTATTTCTCATTTTTAAGTGATCAGCAATTTGTTGTGCTTCAGAATAAGCTCGTGGTTCTAATAAAATCATTTTACTAAACCCTTCATTTTCATTTAAAGCTTCTTCAGGGTTTAATTCGTAATATTCATCTCCAGTTACATCATTTGAAAAAACATCATTATCATTTGCTAAGATTTTTTTAAGTATTCCCACTTTGTATTCCTCCCTATCATATTCTACACTCTATAATTCATTTTAACATATAAATCATAAAAATGAAACATTTTTTTAATTAAATTAAACTTTTTCTTGCATATATTTCTAAATTATATTTTGAATATATCTTTATTGTTTCTGAATTAGTTGTTTTAATAAATCCTAATCCTAAAATAACAATATCGTTGTTTTCATTTATTCTTATTATATATTCATATAAATTATCTTTATTTAATTCTTTATATTTTCTATCTATTTTTAAATTATTTGACATATAAAAAGTAAAATTATTATTAGATGTTTCCATCATAAGAATATCTTCTATAATAATTGTTTGTTTATCTTTTACCTGATATGTAATTGGTTTTATCTCTTTCTTACACATTATTTTTTTTAGTGTTTCAGTTTCTACTTCATTTATGATATTACCACTTTCAATAATTCCTGGTGTATCTATAATAGTAAGTTCTTCGTTAAAAGGTATTTCAATTGAATCTATGGTAGTTGATGGTAACATGCTTGTTGTAATAGTTTGATTAATATCTGAATAATTATAAATTAATTTATTTATTAATGTTGATTTTCCAACGTTACTATATCCTACTATATAAACATTTTTATCTTTTTTATATTGATAAATTTTTTCATATAATTCATCTAATCCTATATTTTTATTACTACTAATTATTACTTTATCAATACATTTTATTCCATAATCATAATCTAACAATTTTTGGTTATTTACTTTATAAGGTATTGTATCTCTTTTTGTTAATACAAGTATAATATCATTGTTTAAATATTTAGTTATAAAATTTAAATCTTTATTTATATTTAGTATATCTACTACTAATAATACTAATGAATTAGTTTCGTTTATTTTTTTTAATATTGGAATAAATTCATTATTTGTTTTTTCTATTTTTTGATATTCATTATAATTATTTATTCTAAAACATCTATTACATAAAGTATGATCTAATGAAATAGTATATCCTTCCTTTTTTGAATCATCTACTTGGAGATAAGATCCACAACCTGTACATTTATTCATAATATCTACCTTTAAAGAATAAATCGTGATCTTTTAAATTTTTCATAATTATTTTTTCTTTTATTCTTCCTGGTTTTACCCAAAATGGATCTTTTTTACTTACCGGATTTATTAATATTGTAGTAATTCCTACTCTATTACCTCCAACTATATCTGTATTTAATTGATCACCAATTATAGCTACTTCATCTTCCTCTAATTTGTTATCTATTAATACTTTTGCATAATTCTTTTTTCTAGGTTTTCTTGCTAGTGAAATGCTTTCTACATTAAGAGCATTTGCAAACATTTTTACTCTTAGTTTTGGGCTATTTGAAAAGATAATTACTTTAAATTCTTTTTTTAATTCATTAAATAAATTAACTAATTTATCATTTACCTCTTTTACATTGTAAGGAACTAACGTATTATCTAAGTCAAATAATAGACATTTTATTCCTTGTTGTTTTAAAGTTTCATAATTAATGTCATAAATACTTTTTTTATAAATATCTGGTACATATAGTTCCATAACTTCTAGCCTCCTTATACACTAATTCTAGCATATAAATCCTTATAAATCAATAAAAATATAATAATACTATTTTTATATTTTATTTTTTATTTTTCTTTTTTGAAATCCTAATTCTTGTGCTTTATAATGAACTGCACCTTCTGTCCTTCCAAGTATTTGAGCAATTTCAGCATATGTCATATTCATATAATTTTCTCTTAAAAATTTAATTTCTTTACCTTTCCAATATTTTGGCATTCTATAACTATACCCCATATTTCTAAGTAAATTAGATACTGACCATTCGCTTCTTTTCAATGCTGATGAAATTTCACTATAATCTTTACCTAATTTAAACATACTTTCTGCTTTTCTAATTCCTTCATCTGTCCATTTACGATACCATAGTGGATTTTCATCTAAATCTTTCATTCGTTTTTCTATTAACCATTTAGGTTCTTCACCTAGAATATTTTTTTCTAGATTTCTTGAATCCCATTCACTTTGATTTTTTTCTAGGAATTTTATTAAGTCTTCTAAAGATACAACATAGTAAGATCTATTTTTTGTTAATCTTTTTTTCTTTAAATTTAATCCTAATTTGACCCATGTTATAGTTATCCTATCACGACTAACATTTAATAGTTCATTTATATCTGACACTGTTAGAAATTCACTATTATTTTTAATCATTGATCCAAGATTCATCCTAACAGCTTGTTCTTTTAATGACATTGGAGTCCTTTTTAATTTTTTTGCTATAGATTCAATAGATTGATATCCCCATAATTCTTCCAAGATTTCCTGTTCTTCTTTTGTCCATTTTCTTCTATCTTGAATTAGTGTTATACCTAATCTTTTAGCTTTTAAATAAATTGCATTTTCTGTTTTTTCCATTTTTTTAGCTATTTCAGAAATATGATATTTTTCTGATAATTTTTTTAACATTTCTACTTCTTCATTAGACCAAGTTTGTGACATTTTTCACCTTCTAAAACTTTCTTTTTTACATAAGTGGAGCAAAAAATCTTAATATAACTCCTATTATTTTTTTTATTAAACTAAATTTTTTAATATTTTTTTTATCTATTATAATTGATTCTTTTAAAGTATTTTCAAAGTCTTCTTTTATTTCCTTTATACAGTCATGTTTATATATATAACATCCACATTCAAAGTGTAGATATAAACTCCTATAATCCAAATTAATTGTTCCTACTACTGCTTTATCATCATCACTTATAAACATTTTTGAATGAATAAATCCATATTTATATTCATATATTTTTACATTTGTTTTTAAAAGTTCTTCATAATAACTTCTACCTAAATAATATACTAATTTTTTATCTGGTATATGAGGCATTATTATTCTTACATCAATTCCTTTTTTTGAAGCATATTTAATAGCATTCAGTAATTCATCATCAGGTATTAAATAAGGTGTTGATATATATACATATTCCTTTGCATTATTTATAATATCCATATATACATTTTTACCTACTGGTTCCCCATCTAGCGGATTATCACCATATGGCATAACAAATCCGTTTTCTTTTGTTTTATTTTTAGTAATATAAGGTTCATAACTTTCATTATTTTTTTCATCTACATTCCACATTTCTAAGAACATAGTTGTAAAACTATTTACAGCATCACCGGTTATTTTAATTGCTGTATCTTTCCATACTCCGAATCTTATTTTTTTATTTACATATTCATCTGCTAGGTTAACTCCACCAGTATATGCGATATTACCATCAATTACTACTATTTTTCTATGATCTCTATTATTTTGATATGTTGATATAATAGCTGTTACTGGAGAAAACATTTTAGCTTTTATTCCAAATTTTTTTAAGGTTTCAGGATAATCATAAGGTATTCCATTAAAAGGACACATTCCATCGTACATAAATCTTACTTCCACACCTTCATTAACTTTTTCTTTCAATATTTCAATTATTGAATCTAAAAGTACACCTTCTGCTACTATAAAATATTCTAAAAAAATAAATTTTTTTGCTTTTTTTAGTTCTTCTTTTAAATCTTCAAATTGTAATTCTCCACTTTTAAAATATTTTATATCACTTGCTTTATACATTGGATAATGACCATAATTATTCATATAATTAACTAAAAAAATTATATTTTTATCATCTATATTTAGTGGTTCTTGTTTTAAATATTTTAAACTTTCATTTTTGTTTTCATTTAGTTTTTTTTCTAATATTTTTACACTTATTTGTAATTGTAAAAACATATATATTAATGAACCAATTCCTGGTATTCCTAATACTAAAATAATCCAAACTATCTTATAATTTGTATTTTCTTTACAGATTAAAATATGTGCGACCAAAATAAAACTTAGTATAGTAAGTCCACCATATAATAATCCAATATATTGATAACAAAATTTAAATGCAATTATTATTAATGATAATTGTATAAGAAACACTAATATTGCTAGTGTTAATCTATTGAATATTATTTTAAATGGTAATTTTAAAAATTTCATAATATCACCTACATATTATATTTTATATACTTTTTTATTATATTTCAAGTGAAATCAGTTATATATCAATTGTTTTATAATATTTTATTTCTTATATCTATAATATAAATAATTATAGTTATTAATATACTTATTATAAAAGGTATATTACAATATGATATTCCTCCACCTCCTGTAGGATTACTTAACACTGATATAAATAAAGTAATATGAAAAATATATCCAATAATATTAATTATTAAAAATACAAGACCAAATATTACTATATATTTTGCTATCTTTTCCATAGTATCACCAAGTTTATTATATTATTTTAATAAATATTTTTCAATATAAAAGAAGTGAATATTCACTTCTCTACTATAATTATATAACTATATTATTGTTTTACAATTTCTACTATTAAATCTGATACTTTTTCTACACCATATTTATCAACATTAAATAATAAATCATAATTATTAAAGTCTTTCCATTCTCTTTCAGTATAAAATTTATAATGTTTTGCTCTTTCTTTGTTGATTTTATTAATTTGTTTTAAAGCATCATTTTTATTTAATCCATAATATTTAATTGCTCTTTTTTCTTTTGAAATAGAATCACTATATAAGAATATTTTAATAGTATCTTTATTGTCTTTTAATATGTAATCAGCGCATCTACCTACTATAACACATGATTTTTTAGATAATTCTTTTATAACATTTTGTTCTGCTATAAATAATCTATCATCATTGTTACTAATATAGGTATTTGTTTTATTTTGATCTATCTTTTCTATATATCCTTCACTTAATCCTGATCTTTGTGCTGCTAAAGATATAATTTCTTTATCATAAAAAGGTATTCCTAATTTTTCTGATACTAATTTTCCTACAAATCTTCCACCTGATCCATATTCCCTTGATATAGTTATTACTATATACTTTCCTTTGTAAGTAGTTTTCTCTTGATGTTCTTTTATTTGCTCATTTTTTAATCCTAAATTATTATATTCTGATTTTAATATAAGTAAAGTTATTATAAAGCATAATATATCAGCTATGCATCCTGCATATAAAACTCCATATATTCCTTTATTAAAAGTAAAAGCTAATAAAAGTGATATTGGTATTAATAATATTATTTGTCTTATAAAAGTAACAGCAATTGATTTTAAAACATGACCTAATGATTGTATTACAATACTAGTTGTCATCTCTAAAGCATTAAGTGCGATTACCAATAGGAAACTATGACACATAAGACATGCAAATTCCATAAATAAATTATATGATGGATCGTTATTTGATATAAATATTCCAGCTATTTGCTCAGGAAATAATACAAATATTAAATTAAATATAATTCCTATTATGAAGTTTATAAATAAAACTTTTTTGATTGTTTCTTTTACCCTTAATTCATTTCCTGCTCCATAATTGAATCCAATTATTGGTTGTGCTCCTATAGATATTCCTAAAACTGTTGAAATATATAAACTATTTATTTTTGATATAACTCCATATACTGAAAGTGGAATATCTGCTCCAAATTTTGTATTAGAACCTAACTTAGTCATTACATTATTCATAAATATAAACAATACTAAAATAGTTGCTTGTGTTATAAATGATGATAATCCAAGTGACATTATTCTTAATGCACTTTTATCTAATTTAAAATCTTCTTTTGTTAATGTTACTGATTTAAATTTTTTTAAATATAAAATAGCTATTATAAATGATATTATTTGACCTATTACAGTAGCTATTGCTCCACCTTTTACACCCATATTAAATCCAAATATAAATATTGGATCTAGTATTATATTTACAATTGCTCCTATTACTAACATAAACATTGAATATTTTGGTGAACCATCTGCTCTTATAATACTTGAAAAAACTGAATATATTATTACAAAAGGAGCACCTATAATTATTATTTTTCCATAGTCTAAAGCATAATTATAAACACTTTCTGTACATCCAAATAAATATACTAATTTTGGTAAAAATAGATAAAAAATTATAGCTATTAAAACAGATACTAATATTGATAAACTTATTGCTTGTCCTATACTTTTAGAAGCACTTTTTTTATCATTTTCACCTAATTTAAGTGATAAATTAGCTGCTGCTCCATTTCCTATCAAACCTGCTACAGCATTAAATATTATGACTAGTGGAAATATAACATTTGTTGCTGCATTACCTAGAGTTCCTACTCCTTTTCCAATAAATATTTGGTCTACAATATTATAAATTGAATTTATTAACATACTTATTACACATGGTATTGAAAATGCTAATAAAAGTTTATTTATTTTTTCTTTTCCTAAATCTAATTCTTTCATATAATTCCTCCTACATAATTTTTTAAGACTAAATAATTGTAGCACAAAAATTTTTTTTGTGTAAGTAAAATTTTTATTTTTTAATTTAAAAATAATAATAAATTATTTCATTTATATTGAAATACTGATAGATAAATTAAAATCAAAAAAAATAAGGATTCTATTCCTTATATTTTATTTTATCTTTTTTTCAGCTTTTTTCTTTCCAAAATTATAGCCTAAAATTGTACCACATGTTGTTAATACTACACAACAAATCACTAATATATAAATCTTATCAAAACCTTTTTTTGTTAATGTATAAATACCAACTTCACCTGTTACTGATTTAACTAAAATTGTTGTTATATTATCATTTTTAATTAACTCAATAGTACTATTTTCATCTTCCGGTATAGCTTCAATATCAACACCAGTATAAGTATAATTATGTATATTTTTATCAAAATTCTTATTTAAAGATCCATTTTTTATTTTTATACTATTCAAATAAGTATTAGAACTAATAGTATCTCCTGTCATATTCATACCTCTAGATACTATAATAGTATAAGTTTTTGTAGAGCCATCCTCTGCTGTTACAATTAATTTATAATTGTTATTACCAATACTTAACTTATCTGGTCCTTCTTTTTTTATTGTAGCATATTTAGTATCTTCTACTATACCATCTATATTTATACTATCAATTTCATAAGGAAGATAAACAATATATTTTTCTTGGTCTTTATTAAACTGAGGGCTTAAAACTCCACTTGATATATTTAAACTGGCTAAATAATTATTTGTAGATAAAATTTTACTTGGATCTTTACCACGAGTTGCATGAATTACATATGTTTTTGTAGAACCATTTTCTGCTGTTACTGTTATTCTAACATCAGTTGTTTCTTCTGCAGTAAGAGCAGTAGAAGAAATATTTACATTTGACTTACTATCTTCAGCTTTAGCATTTATAGATAAATTGGCAATACTATAAGGGACAGAAACATTATAGTTTTCATTATCTGAACTAAATTTAGGATTTAATTCAGCACCATTTACATTCAAACTTGCTAATCTATTATTACTACTACGATTATCTTTACGATTAACATTTATAGTATAAGTTTTTCTAGCACCACTAGGCGCAGTTACAACAATATCAAATCTATTATTTCCAAAATTTAATCCTTTTACCCCTGTACCAGATATACTAGCACCACTATCTTCAGCAGATGCAGAAATATTTATACTAGTAATATTTGAATCAACACTTACAGAATAACTAGTATTATTCTTATTAAAATTAATGATTCCATTACTAACCGTTAAATTACTCAAATTATTGTTTGGACTTGGTGGGTTAACAATCTGAATTTGTTTACTACAATTATTACTTGATATTGCTGAACCATCTCCATCAGCCTGTCTATTTGTATTAAATTTAACACTAGCTGTACCAAGTGCATTTGCTTTAAAGGTTAATTTAATAATATTTGAATAACCTCTAATTGCTCTACTTCCTGTTGTATCCATACCGGCTAAATTAGAGCCATTTAGTTGTATTTGATAAGGAGCTAAAGAAGTAACCGAAACAAGAGATAATTTACTAGTATCATAAGAAATACTTCCTTGAACACCAGCAATTCCCATACTACTTCCACTTTCTTTTACATAAAGTATAACATCTATATTATTTCCAACATAAACACTTGAACTACCACTAAATCCAAACGAAGCGCTACCTGAAGCATAAACAACATAGGGACATAAAAAAAGGAAAAATGAAAGAATTGAAAAAGCAAATAACTTGTTTAATTTTTTCATTTAATTACCTCCATTTTCCCTATTTTTATTTTCTAATTCTTCTTTTTCTTTTAATTCTTTTTTTATTCTATTTAATTCATCCTGTTTTAATAACATATTTAATTTAGATGGATCTTTTTTTTCAGTTGCCTCATGTATTGCATCAACTATTTCTCTTTTTGTAACAATATCGTCATATAGATCATATGGAATATTTTCCTCATAATCGGCGTCATAGATTTTACTTTCTAATTCGCTAGGCTCATTGCTTGGTAAAGAGCCATTTTGATTATAATTTTCATGAATAACATCATCATCAGAAATATTTTTAGAACCAAAATTAAATTCAGGCTTTACTTCTATAACTGGCATACTTGGAGTTTTTTCTTCTTTCCTCTTTTTCTTTCTTAATAATAAAATTAATAATAGAAGTAATAAAAATCCTATAATTCCAGATACTATACCAAATTGAAGTGGTGATAAACCTAAAATCTTATTTTCTTCTTTTTCTACATCTATAGAATAATAGCTTGAAAATCCTTGTTCATCTGTAACTTTAATTAAAATATTATTATGTCCTACTTTTAAATTTTCATTCCCAATAATTTCATATTTACTATTTGGATCAATTGTTGTTACACTAATATCTAATTTATCTTTGTTTCCTTTTACTTTTGTTTTATATTCTAAAGTATTTGAATTAAACAAAGGAATTAATTCTACATCATTTATTTCAATATTTTTTAAGCTAGTTTTACTACTTGTTGTACTACGAGTAACATTCAAAGAATAAATTCTGATGCTTCCATCTTCTGCTGTTACTTTAATTTCAACTACATTCAATTCTCCTACTTTAAATTTTTCATTTTTGATAATTTCTATTTTAGCATTTTTATCAGAAGTTATAGCATTTAAATTTAATTTTTCAACTTCATAAGGGACTGTAATGTTATAACTCATAATACTTTTGTTAAATTTAGGTTTTATTTCATGAGATGATTGTATAGTTAACTCTTTTAAATAATTATCGCTAGATTTACTATTGTCTTTTTTATTTTCAGATGATTCTCTTTCTACATTAACAATATAATTATTAACACTTCCATCTTCTGCTGTTACTTTTATAGTAATAGTGTTATTTTCTTCTTTCCAACCATTATTACCAAACACTTCTACTTTAGCTTTATCAGAATTTGGTATTGCTGTTATATTTAATCCAGTAATATTGTTTTTTACCCTTATAGAATATGTATTAATATTACTTTTAAATCCAGGAATTAATGTATATCCACTAACATCTAAAGACTTTAGTGTAGCATCACTACTTTTTACAGAAGAATTTTCACGTTCTATTTTTATATTATAATTTTTTACTGTACCATCTTCTGCTGTTACTTTAACTACTACATTTGTTACATTATCAGTTAAAGAAATACTTCCAATTCCTTCTATTTTTGCTTTATCACTATTTGGGATTGCTAATAAATTTATACTTGAAACAGATGAAGGAACTTTTATTGAATATGAAGTATTATTTGCAGAAAAACTTTGATTTAATGTATATCCATCAACAGATAATAACTTTAATGTAGCATCATTACTTTTAACAGATGTAGAACCACCATCTATTGTAATACTTTTAGGATTTACTGTAACATTCATTCTTTCATAGGTGTTATTTAATTTAGCATTAGCTACAGTTATTTGAGTAGTACCACTTTTTTTAGCTTTAAATACAAATGTAAAGATTGTTGTTGTATTATTAATACCATTACTTAATGATGTATCAAGTCCAGCCATTTTATAAGAGGCAGAGGTATTTATTTGAAATGAATATGGAGAAGTTGTACCAGTTCCAGATACATACTCTAAATATTCATCATCAAATACCAAATTTCCTTCAAAGCTTGAAACACCACCATTAGAATCAGATATATTTGAAATAGATAAACTTACTGTTATGTTGTTTTCTGGACTAACAGTAGAGTTAGAACTAAATCCTACTGTAGCACTACCTGATGCAAAGGTTGGACTAACAAATCCTATTAAAGTTATAACAAATATAACTATTTTTAAAATATTTAGTCTAATTACTTTTTTCATATTTTCCTCCTAATACAATAGTTGTTTTCCTAAACAATGATTTAAAATCCAAACAGCATCTAATAAATCTATTTCATTATCTGGATTAACATAAGCAGCATCTTTATATGCACCTGTTAAAACTACTCTTTGTAATGTATCATTTAATATCTTAACAGCATCTAGTAAGTCTATCTCGCCATCACCAGATGTATCTCCTCTTATAACGATTACTTTTCTATCTTTTATCTCACCATTTATTATTAGTTTAACAATCATACCTGTTCCTAGTTTTTCATTATCACTAATTTTTTTAGAATCATCAGAGTTCCATATTTCTAAATACTTATTATCATTTGTCAATTCGTCCTTTAAATTTAGAGCAGTTTCATTTAATCTGACACTTCTTATATAATTATCATCTATTGTATGAATTGAAGATGTAATTTTAGAAGAAACTTGTTGTAACTTATTATAAGTTATTAAATAATCTTTTTGATCTTTATTTTCGGCAATAACTTTAACCTTAATAGTTGAAGTACCACTTTTTGAAATTGAAATAACATTACTTGATTGTTCTACTTCATTCAAATAATATTTAATACTTGCTTTACTATCACTTGATGTAGCATTTACAGTTAATGTATTAACACTACTTTCAACATCACCAATAGAATATGACAAAGTATTTTTATTGAAACTTGGTGACAATGTATAATTTTTAACACTTAAACTTGATAGAGTTGCATCACTGCTTAATTTTTTCTCTTCACGATTAATTGCAATTTTATAATTTTGAACATTATTAGTTGCACTTGTTACAGATATAGTATAAATATTATTTCCAACAGATAAATTCATACCCTTTCCTTTATTTATACTAGCTCCATCAGGTATTGTAGTAACTATATCACTAGGAGAAAGTACTGTTTTATCATTTCCAACGGTCAATTCATATTGTTTACTACTTTCATTCCAAGTAGGTGTAATACCAAAAATAGTTAAAGATTTTAAAGAATTATCAGAATTTCCAACTCTAGTAACTTTAATAGTATATGTTTTAATATCACCATTTTGAGCTTTAACATTAATAGTAAAATTATTTATACCTATATTTAGATTTTTAATTCCTATATTTCCAGTAATAGTAGCATCTAGATCATTCGCTATAGCACCTATCTCAATAGTACTTTTACTATATGATACATTTACTTCATAATCAGTTTTAGATTTATTAAATCCAGCTATTAAATTACCATCTATATTTAATTCTTTAAGAGTATTATCGCTCTTTTTTGCTCTAATTACATTTAATTTATAAACATTTGAAGTTTTATTATCTTCAGCGGTTACTTTAATAGAAAAATTATTATTTCCATAACTTAAATTATTAATTCCAATATTCCCTGTAATAGTTGATTTATCATTTTCTTTTATAGTTCCAATTTTTATATAACTAATATTTTCACCAACATTAACTGTATATTCAAATGTATTTTTATTAAATGATGGATTCAATGTACCAGAGCTAACTGTTAAACCTTTTAAATATGCATTTGTAGAAACAAGACGCTCAATATTTATAGTATATGTAGTTGTATAATTACTATCTTCTGCTAAAACCTCAACACTAATACTTGAATTACTTCTTACATCTATATCAGTAAGAGAACTTGCATTTTTAACTTTAGCTCCCAAAGCAGGTATAGCACTTATACTTAATTTATCAACTTCATCAGCTATTTGTAATTTATAAGTTAGAGTTGATGAAGAAAATGTAGGACTTAATGTACCATCAGATGATGATAAGCTTGTTAATGAAGAATCATTAGATTTTCTTCTTACATTTATTTTATATATTGATTTAGTAACACCATCTTGAGCAGTTACACTTACCTCAAATGTATTATTACCAACTTTTAAACTTTTAACTCCATTTCCACTAATAGATGAACCTACAATACCTGTTGCTGAAATTTCAATTTCATCTTTGTCATAATCAACATCATCTAATGTATATTCAGTTTTTTCAGATTTAAAATTATTAACTGTTATACCATCAACTTTTAAATCTGTTAAAGATGCATCAGCACTAATTTTTCTATTAATATTCAATTTATATATTGTTGTACTATTATCTTCTGCCATTACAATTATTTTAACTGTATTACTTCCAAATTTAAGTGAGACATTACCAGTACCTGTTATAGATTTTGTATAATTTCCGTTTGCTACTGCATTTATATTAACTTGATCTATCTCTGCTGGAACTTCTGCAGAATATTCTAAAGTGCTAGAATTAAACACAGGATCTAAAACATATGCATCTGAATCTTTAGAAACAGTTATACTTGATAAAGTACTATCACTTTCTAATATTTGTTCAAAATTAATTGTATATATTTTAACGTTTCCATCTTCTGGAGTAACTGTTAAAGTAGCCTTTTTAGTATCAGAAATATTATAAGTACCCTCACCAGTTATAACTTGATTACTATCTGATGCTAATGCACTAACATTAATACTTGTAACACTTCTATCATATTTATATGTATAAACAGTAGTACTAGGATTAAATGCCTCTACTAAAGTACCCTGTGGATTACTTGTAACTGTTATTCCATCTAAATTAGAATTATTTGATTTTCTTCTTACATTTATTTTATATATATTAACTACATTACCATCTTGTGATGTAACTTTTAATTTTACAATATTATTTCCAATAGATAAATTATTATCTAATATTTCTACTGTTGAATACTCATTATTTTTATCATATGTAATATTTAAAGATGAAGTACTACTTCTAATAGGATCAATATTATACTCAAACTTTTCTTTACTAAAATCACTTATAGCTACATTGTCAATTTTTATATTTTTAAGATATGCATCAGCACTCTTTTTACGATTAATTGTTATACTATAAGTCTTTGCAGTTCCATCCTCTGCTGTTACAACTATATTTTTTTGGTTACTACCAAAATTTAAGCTTACCTCACCAAATCCTGTTATAGATTTAACATTTGAACTTGTTGAAGTACCTCCTATCGTAACTTTATCAATATTATTAGGAACATCCATAGTATAACTAGTAACATCTTTATTAAAAGCAGGATTAAGTGAATAATTATTAGAATCATTTTTAACTGTCAAACTAGATAAAGTATTAATACTTGATTTTTTTCTTTCAAACACTATAGTATATGTTTTTACTGTTCCATCTTCTGCCGTTACAACTATATTAGAATTTGAACTTGTACTCAAATCATAATCTCCAGTACCAGTTATAGAAGCAAGTAAATTATCAGATAAAGTAGCCTGAACATTAACTGAAGTAACACTTTCATCATAAATATATTTATAACTTGTAGTTGATGAAGAAAATGATGGAGTCAATGTACCCTGTGGAGTACTAGTTAGCGTTAATGCTTTAATATCAGCATTATTAGATTGTCTTCTAACTTTCAAATTATATGTTTTACTTGTTGTACCATCTTCTGCTGTTACTTTAATTGAGATTGTATTATCACCAACACTTAAATTATTTTCAGATATAACATATGAAGCATCTGTATCATTTAAAGATGCAACAACATTTAATGAAGTAATATTGTTTTTTACAGGATCTAATGTATATTCCGTATCAAAAGAAGAAAAATCTGAAATAGATGTTCCATTTACCTTTATATCACTAAGTGTTGCATCACTCTTTGGTAATTCTCTTTTAATAGAAATATAATAAGTATTAGTAGTACAACTATTACCTGGTACTGAACTATACAAAGAATCACAATTTTCTGCTTCTACTATAATACTTTTATTATTTAAAGTTTCACCAGTATTAGAAAGTTTCCAGCTTCCAGTACCAGATTTTATTAAGGTTGGACTTGTAACTGATGCATTTACTGTTGTATTAGATACTTTATAAGGAACAGTTGCTGTATAATTATAAGTTTTTCTATTAAAAGATTCATTTAATGAAATGCCAGATAGTGATAAACTATCTAAATAAGCACTATCAGAAAGCCTTTTTATATTTACAGTATATGTTTTTACTGTTCCATCCTCTGCAGTAGTTGTAAATGAAAATGAATTATCACCAACATTTAAACTTTTTTCACCTATTCCTGTTACACTTGTCTTTGTATGAGTAGTTGTTGCTTTTATATTAATTTTATCTATATTAGCTGGAACAACAGTAGAAAATGAAGTTGCGGTTCCACCAGGAATAAAACTAGGATTCAAAATATAATTTGTTGAAGAATTGCTTACACTAAGTGAGGATAAAGTTACATCAGATGATTTTTCTTCGAATACACTTAAAGAAGAAGAATCAACAGTCTTTAAATTAACGTATGTTGAATCTTTTGTAGAACCAGTCGAATAAAGCCCATCAGATCCTGCATTTGATTCTGTAATCCAAGTAAATTTAATAGGTAATGCTGAAGGAGCAGTATCCTTTACTTTAAAAAATGCAATTACAGCAGCACCACCAGATATATTAGAAAAACTAGTTGGTGATGCACTTTTAGTATCACGAAAAGTAGTAGTAACTTCACCAACATTATCTATATTTAAAACATCATAATTCCATGTTCTAGCAGGAAATATACCACCATTTCTTTCAACTCTATCATCAAAGAAAATACTAGAATCTAAAACCTCAACAATAGATGAATCATATCTATAATAAAGGGCAAATGATGTAGCATTAGCATTTGATGTATCAATTGTCTTTAGTGTTATTGCAGCTACAAAATAATCTCCCTGTTTTAAAGTTGAACTTGCGTCTAATTCTTCAGCTTCATCAGCTTGAAAAATATCATAAAACCAGTCTTCAGCCGCAGTAGAATTAGATGCATCAAAACTAGAATCAACTTTATAAAATTTAAAACCAACTTCATACGGTTCTGAAGAAGCATTAACTTTAAATGGTAAAAAAACTATAAATAATCCTATAAACATTAGTAAATAAATTTTATTTTTTTTCTTCATACAACAAGGCCCCTATCATACTCTATTTTATTCTATTTATAATTATAACATCTTTGCTGACATATTTCTACAAATTTATACATATAATTTTAAAAAAATAGAAGCTATTTTAGCCTCTATTTTTTTATATCAGTAATAATTTTACCAACATAATTTACAAGTTTAATTTGGTCTGTTAAATCGACTCTTCCATCCTTTGTTAAATCAGATGCTTTTAATTGATCATTATCAAAAGTTGAAATTTTACCAACATAGTTTACCAAACTAATTTGATCTGTTAAATCGACTTTTCCATCCTTAGTTATATCTCCTCGAACTATAATTTTAAGTTCATCATATACAACATCATTTTCTTCTAATTTAACAGTCATACTAGTACCAATAAATTGACTATCATCATCAATTTTATTATTATCTTTATCATATAAAACTAAATTTTCACTATTATTTTTAAATCCGTTCTTATATGATTCTATATTAGTATTAGGATTACTTCCAATCGTATAATCTTCATCATCTCTTATTATTTCATAAGTATCAGAATTTATTGTATGTAAATCATTATCTCTAGTTATATTTAATTTATATTCTTGAGTAGTATAACCATCTTTTGCTATAACCTCAATAGTATATACATTATTTGAATCTTTTAATAATTCAATATCTCCCATCAAATTAACACTAGCTTCACTATCAATAGGAATAGCTTCTATTTCACTTTCAAGTAATTTCTTTTTACTTCTTGATACCGAAACATTATAAGTAAATGTATCTTTATCAAATTCAAATTCATAACCTTTTATTTTCAAAGATGATAATCTAACTTCACTCTGACTTTCTTTTACAACATTAAAAGTATAAATATTAGTTGATCCATCTTCTGCTGTAATTGTAATAGTTCTAACAGAATCACCATCAGGTATAATTTTTTGCTCATTTCCAGAAACAGATGCTCTACTATCTTCAAGCTCTACCTCAAATGATAATAAGCTATCATTCTTAGTAACATTTAAAGTATATACCTTATCGCCGGTATTAAATTCAGGAGTTAAAGTACCAACACTTGGTGTTATTATCTTAACAGCATTATTCGTACTAGCCTCTCTATTAATAGTTATTTTATATATATTTGTCATTCCTGATTCACTAACAACAGGTATTTCAAATTCATTAGAACCTAAATTTAGTTTTTTTACACCTGTGTTACTTATAGAAGCATTACTATCTTCTTTAGTTGCTTTTAAAGTAATATATTCGACTGAACTATCAACAGAAATTGAATAGTCATTTTTTTCTTTATTAAAATCAAAAGGTATTTCTTTATTATTTGAAATAATAGATAAACTAGATAAATAATTATTATCTGATTTTTTTCTATTAATATTTAAAGTATAAGTTCTATATACTCCTATAGCTGACTTAACTTTTATTAAAATTGTATTTTCACCAGTAACCAAATTATGTAATCCATTACCTGTAGTAACAATAGATTGAGAATCTTGTTGAACAGCATTTACATAAATACTAGTAACATTATTGTCAACTTCAACATCATAACTCATAGTATTAGGATCAAAATTTGGAACCAAAGTACCTTCAGATAACTCAATACTATTTAAATAGTTATTTGTAGATAAATTTCTATTTACATATAAAATGTACTCAGTTTCAGTACCATCCTCTGCTGTAACTTTAATAGTAACTTCATTCATACCAATAACAAAATTTTGATTACCTTTAATTTCATAAGTAGCCTTTTCATCTTCAGGTATAGCATTAATATTCAATGAAGTTGTTTCATTATTTACATTTATGAAATATTCTAGATTTTCCTTATCAAATGATGGAGATAAATCATAATCATCTACACTAAGTTCTTTTAAATAAGAACTTACATTTTCCTCTCTATTAACAATTATCCTATATGTTCTAACAACACCAGATTCACTTGTTACAGTTATATAAATTGAATTTTCTCCCTCATTTAATGAATAAGTTTTAAATCCTTCTACATTAGAAGATAAATCTTCTAACTTTCCATCTATTTCTATTTTATCTATTTCATTTGAAACATCCACAGTATATTCTAATGTGTCTTTATCAAATACTGGAGTTAATACTCCTTCACTAGTATATAAATTAGATAAATAATTATTATCAGATCCATCTTTAGTAACAATAATCGTATACTTTTTAGCAGTACCTGCCTCACTCGTTACAGTAATATCTATTTGATTAGTTCCAACACCTATTTGATGAGATCCAACACCACTTACCACAGAAGTAGATACCTCAGGTGTTGCTGCTACAACAATATTATTTATATTATTATCAACACTAATAGTATATGTAGTAACACCTTTGTGAAAATTAGGTACAAGGTTATTACCTAATACACTTAAAGTTGCTAAATTGTTATTTGTATTAGCACTTTTATTTACAGAAAGTACATAATCATGAGTAGTTGTTTTATCAGGAGCAGTAACTCTTATAGTTACAGTATTTAGACCTGTTTTAAAATCTTGATTACCAATTACTTCATATGTAGCATCACTTTCTGTTGTTTTAATTGTACTAAACTCTAAAGAAGATTTGCTTGTATTTAAAGTGTACTTATCAGTTTTTTTATTAAATTTAGGACTCAAAGTACTTCCCTTTACCACAAGCGAAGATAAAGTCGCATCATTAGATTCCTTTCTTGTTACAATAACTTGATAATCTTTTTGAATACCATCACCATTTATTACAGAAATAGCTAGAGGATTTTTACCAACATTTAAAGAATATGTACCATTTCCATATACTCTAACATTAGAATCATTTGTGCTTCCAGTTAAAGTAATCTCATCAACATCATGATCAACAGATGCATAATATATTTGAGTTTTAGGATCAAAAGTAGGACTTAATGTACCAGAATCTATAGATAAAGAATCTAAATAAAATTCTTCAGTTATAGCTTTTTGCTTAACAACTCTCAATTTATAATCCTTAGTATTTCCATGTTGAGCAGTAACCCTAACTATTACCTCTTTTTCAACGCCTTCAACAAAATCTTGATTACCAATAATTTCATATGTAGCATTTTCATCTTCCGTAATAGCATCAATAGTTAATTTATTAACATCTGATGGAATTTTAACATCATATAAAATAGTTGTATCTTGAAATCTAGGAGAAAGAGCACCTTCTTTAACAAATAAATATTTTAAATCATCATTTAAAGACATATCTCTTACGACTCTAACAATATACGTCTTTACTGTTCCTTTTTCACTTTGAACACTCAAAACAATATCATTATTTCCAACTTTTAATGAATATGTACCATTACCATTTACTGTTGATGTTGATACATTTGGAATACCATTTATCTCTATTTGATTTACTTCATATTGAACATTTATCAAATATTGATACTCTCCTGAGTCACTTAAGATAACACTACTACCTGCACTATTTTTTATTTCTTTTAATCCAGCATCATCATTTTTATCTTTATTTATTGTAATAGTATATGTACGTTCCTCTTCTGTTTCGCTTTGAACAATAAGTTTAATTACATTTACACCTGTAGATAAATAATATGTCCCATTACCTTTTATAATTGAACTTGAATCATCCAAAATTCCAGTAACATCTATACTATCAACATCACTTGAAACATCCATAGTATATTCAAGTGTTTCCTTATTAAATGCTTCATTTAAAGTGCCTGTATTTAACTTAATATCTTTCAAATAATTATTTGATGAAAGAGGTTTTGTTACATATATATAGTAATCTCTTGTTGTTTGATTCTCAGCAACACTATGAATTGTAATTGTATTATTTACTTTTGCTAAATTACGATTACCACTAATTCTATAATTTGTAGTAGATTCTTGTGGAGTAACATTTAAATCAAGTGAAGTAACATCCTTTGGTATTTTTAAATAATATTCATAATTTGTAGGGCTAAATTCTTCATTAAAAGTATATCCATCTATTTCAATATTAGAAAGTAATGGGTTAGAATTTTTATCTTTATTAATTGTCAAATTATAAACATTAACATCTCCACTTTCACTAGTTACTTGAACACTAAAATTATTTATACCAGATTTTAAGTCTTTATTACCTAATCCAGTAACAGAAGCACTTCCACTTTCAGGAGTTGCATTTATAGTAACAGATTTCACATTTGAAGGAGCACTTATAACATAATCATTTAACAATTTATTAAATTGTGGTGATAACTCCAAAGAACTTCCATTTCCTACAACTTCTAATTCTTTCAAAAATACATTACTATCTTGCTCTTTATAAATATGAAGTAAATAAGTTTTAGTATCACCATTAGAAGCAGTAACAATTACCATAGCATCATTAATTCCTAAAACTAAATTAGTATTTCCTGTAATAGAGACTTTCGCATCGCTACTTTCAGGAATTGCTTCAACATCATAGCTTGTATAAGCTGAAGTAATTGTTCCATAATACTCATATTTATATGGATCAAAATCAATTTCAATATCTGGATTAACAATTTTTAAACTAGTTAAATTATTATTACCTGTCATATCTCTTTTAAATACATATGTATAAACAGTATTTTGAGTTCCATCCTCACTAGTAACTTCTACTTCATAAGTATTTATGTCATTTATTAAACTAAAAGTACCATTTTCCAATTCAATTGTATTACCTTCTTCTACTTTTCTATAAATAACACTTTGATATCCTGATTTTAAAATAGGTTTTACTTCAACCTCATTAAGCATAAAAGGTAAAGTAATTTCATAATTAGTTGTATCTTTATCAAAAGTATAATTACAATAATTAGAATCTTTTTGACATAAATAAGGATTCATTTTATTTATTTGTATATCTAAAGGATATGGATCACTTGAACCTTTACGATTTATATTTAATACATAATTTCTAACGCTTCCATCACTTGCTGTAACAGATATTGTTTGTTTACTATTACCAGGTGGTACATTAACAACACCTAACCCACTAATAGCAGCATCTTCGTCTTTTGCTTCAGCAAAAATTTTTATAGATTCATCATCTTCTTCAAGATTTAAATCATATTCTGTAATCCAAGTCTTAAAAGGAATAGAAATATCACCATCATTAATTGTAAGAGAGTCTAAGAAATTATTACTGCTTAAAGTAGATAATAAAGTTATTCTCGCATATCCATCTTTAGAGTTACCAGTACCTTCTTTATAATATCCACCATAAGGATCTGGCATAGAAGTTATACCTTCTTTTGTAGTAGTCCAATTATATCCTTTTCCATCTATCATAACAGTATTAGTAAAAACAAAATTAGAATAATGATATGAATCACTTAAAGTTGTAAAAAGAGTAGTTTTAGGATTACCATCTTCATTTATAGCAATACTTCCGGCATGTCCAGAAATAAAGCTTGATCCGCCTCCACCAGATGAGCCATCACTTCTACTAGTTGTACCTGCATAATATCCACTTCCAGCTCCTCCTGGGCCAACAGTATAATCTGAATCAGAAACCATAGTTGCATACCCAAATGCATTACCAAATATTTGAGTCGCCACAGATTTTCCTTTATTTCCAATATAGCCTTCTAATCCACCAGCGGATGAGCCGGCAACATTATAAGTAGCTCCGCCTCCACCACCGGCAACCATAATACGGCTTTTTAGTGAATCAGTATCATTCCAAATACCTCCAACTAAACGAACATCAGTGGCTCCACCTCCACCAGCTCCAGGTTCAGGACCAGAATCACAGTTTCCATCAATTCCACCTTGGGCTCCACCGTTGTATCCTCCAAGTCCACCTACACATCTAGATACACTTGCTGAATCTTTTCCTTTGCCTCCAACATAAACATACAAATTTTGATTTTGATTAAGTATTATTTCGCCACTTGTGTAACCACCAGAGCCACCATATTTATCTAATACATAATTTGTTCTTCCACGTCCACCAGCGGCTCCCCATAATTCTATCTTATATTTTCCACCATATAATGCCGTAAATGTTTGAACATTACCAGTATATTCATACAAATTTTCAGGAACATCAATATTAGAAGTTTTTGTATAATTAATTTTATAAACGGTATCCTCTAGACCTTCCAATTTAGAAGTTATAGTTATAAAACCACTTTTTTCCAAATAGTGTCCACCTACTATCTCAATAGATGCACCATTATAATAAGCAATTGTATTAATATTTAGTTCTAATATATTATCAGGAATTTCTATATCATATTCATATATATCAGAACTAAAGTCAAAATTTTTTATTAATTCATTACCAAGATCAATACTTTTTAATTTAGTACTCTTTTTTCTTGTAAAATTAAATATGTAATGTTGACTTTCATTTTTATCTTCAGATACAACTAAAATTGTTTTAGAAATAGAATTATCACTAAATTCAAATTTACCTGTTCCAGTTACCTCTTGACTTGTAGAACCTTTAATTACTTCCAAATCAACATAATTAGTACTTGTAGGAAGTTCTATATTATATTCAAACTTATTAGGTGAAAATAAATCATATTTTATACCATTGATAAGTACATTAGACAAGTATTTATTACTATTTGCTTCTCTTGTTACATGAATCGTGTATAAATTAACATTTCCTTTAACAGAAGTAAGCTGAATATTTATATCAGTTTTTCCTGCTGGAATATCATATTCTCCTAAACCATATATAGCCAAATCTGGATTAGGAGATGTAGCATCAACAGTTAACTTTGAAATAGATGAATCAAGAGTAACATTATATTCTTTTATATCAGTATCAAATACTGGATCTAATGTACCACTACTCAAAGTAATAGAATCTAATGTATCCTCTTTTTCTCGCCCTAAAAAAGTTATTTTGGCATAACCTGAATTTTCATTACCATTCATTTTTGATTTTCCATCAAATGTAGGCATTCCAATTTGAGTTTTCTTCTCAGTTGTCCATTCATATCCATTTCCATCTATCATAACTGTATCTTCAAATTTATAATTTGAATAATGAATAGAATTGTCAAGTTCAGTATATACATTTGTCTTTGGAGTTCCATCTATATTTATAGCTATACTTCCAGCATGTCCAGAAATAAAACTAGAACCTCCACCACCAGATGCAGAATCACTTTTATTAGTTATACCACCATAATATCCACTTCCAGAACCTCCTGGACCAGCAGTATAATCCGAACTAGAAACCATAGTTGCATATCCAAATGCATTACCAGATATTTGAGTTGCGAAAGTTTTAGCCTCTCCTCCAGCATAACCATTAAGTCCACCAGCTGAAGAACCTACATAGGAATATGAGCCTCCGCCTCCGCCTCCGGCAACCATTATACGACTTTTTAGTGAGTCAGAATTATTCCAATCTCCACCTACCAAACGAACATCAGTGGCTCCACCACCTCCGGCACCAGGTTCAGGATTAGAATCACAGTTTCCATCAATTCCGCCTTGAGCTCCACCATTATATCCTCCAAGTCCACCTACACATTTAGATACACTTGCGGCATAAAGTCCTTTACCACCTACATAAAAATAAAGAATAGTACCCTTTTCAAGATAAATAGTACCTTTTGTATATCCACCTTTACCACCTTTGTAATTTAATGTATAATCAGTTCTACCTTGGCCACCAGCAGCTCCCCATAACTCTATTTCATAATAACCAGAATAAGGTACAACGTATTCTTCGGAAGAACCTGTTGATTCATATATAGTTTTAAGATTATTGCTTTCTTGTCTTTTTACATGAAATATATAAGTTGAATTTTCCATACCTTGAGTACTTACATTTATTTTTACTAGATTATTTCCAATTTTTAAAGTAGATTTTTCTATAGTATAAGTAGTATTTTCATAAGTCTCTATAATAGGCGTTAAGTCAAAAACATTATAAGGTACTTCTATTATATATTCATATTGATCAGGATTAAAATCAAATTGTTTTTCATTAAATGAAATAGATTTCAAAGTAGATTTTTTTAAAGATGGTGTAATATTATATATTGTAATATCACCAGTATCATTATCTATAATACTTACCGTATGTACTTCTCCAGCCTTTAGAGTAACCTTTCCAGCTCCAAATACAGTTACATTTTTTACTGATGTTTCATAATTAATAGTTGTCAAAAAATTGTCATTTGGAATAATTACATCATATTCAAAAACAGAATCTTCTAATTTTTGAACAATAGTAGCATTTTCAATATCTAATTTAGTAAAATGAGAAATCCCATTTATAAGAGTTATTCTCGCATGTCCATCAGAACTATTACCAGTAATAACACTATTGTCTAAATAGTTTGGCATCTCTTCACTACCAGATTTCATAACAATATCACTAAATTTATAATTACTATAATGAATATTACTATCTAAAAAATATACATTATTTTCAGTAGAATTTCCAGAAATAGCAGTACAACCTGTACACCCTGACACAAACGAACTACCACCAGCACCAGCTGTTTTATAAGAATTAGAAGCTCCTGAAGATTTGGCAAATCCCCCAAAATATCCGCCTCCACCTCCGGCAACATCGACATTAGAATTTACATAAACTCCATCTTGTCCAATTCCAAATTTATATCCAGTGGTTTGAGTTCCACCTTTACTATAAAGAGTGTCCTCACCAGAAAGCGTACCAGCATTTCCACCACGAAGTTCGTAAGAAGCTCCTCCGCCTCCACCAGCAATCATAATACGACTTTTTAAAGAAGTAAAATCATCCCAATTATCACCTTTTACTAAACGAACATCTGTAGCACCTCCACCAGCACCAGAAGCTTCATCATCAGAGTGATCGTGATCTCCTCTACCTCCACCATTATATCCGCCAGCGACAATAGTAGCTTTCTTAGCATCTCGTCCTTTGCATCCAACATAAACATAAATTTTTTCGTTTTTCTTAAGAGTAATAACACCACTGGTATAAGCGCCTTTACCCCCTAATCTCACACCTGAATTTGTATACGAATTATTATCTAAGTTTTTACCACCTGCGGCTCCCCATAATTCTATTTTATAATTCCCATATTCTGGAGCTACAAATTCTTGATAATCTTCTGTACAAGAAAAATCTTCAACTTCCATTGCAGAAACATTAATAGTTAACATAAAAAATAAAATAAAATTAATAAATAAAATTAACAACTTTTTACTCTTGTACATCATCATTATCAATACCTCTCCTATTATCAATAATTATATCATAATTTACAATATATAGACAACATTTTAAAAAAAAATTATAAAAAAGAAAGCCATTATTTGCTTTCGTCAAATCCACATATAAGTTCAGTTTTAATATTATAAGAATCCTTTTCATAAGGTGATTTAGGATAAATAATAACTCTAGTACTTAATTTATCACATTCTTTTTTCGTTTTAGAATTAACAAACTTATCAATTATCTTTTTATTATTATCAGAATTAAATCTGGATAAATTATCCAAATTTATTTTTATACCTATAGTTTCATATTTTTTTACAAATTCTTTCTTTTCAGTATCATTAGTACCAACTTGATCATAATAAAAATTTTCATAAAAATTAATGCCCAACTCTTTTAACATATCATTTAATTTATCTTCTTCACTCTTTTTAGGGATAAGAATGATTATTAAAATAATAGCTATAATCAATATCAAAGCAGTTATAGCAATAAAACAATTCTTTTTATTTAATCTTGTAATAATTTTCTTCATAAATCTTACCTACCCATCAAAAATATTTTATCACAAAAAAAATAGAAAAACAACAAATTAAATTTTAGCCTTTAAAAAAATCAAATATGTTTAAATATTACATTAATACTAATAATATGGATTATCACATTGAATTTTTCAAAACTGGAATGTCTGCCATTATAAAAAAATGGTTACTAAACAATTGCAAAGAAAGTCCCCAAAAAATGATAAACATTATTAATTCTGAATATAAAGGAAAAAGTCTAGAAAATTAATTCTAGATTCTTTATAATTTAAATCAATAAATTGTAATTTATGTTGTTCATGATTATAAATATTATGATTAATCTATATATGATAAAGTCTTCTCATAAAACAACACTTTTTTGCCTTTAGGCACTTTCTTAATAATTTGAAATACATTATATACATCTGGATATGGAGATATTATACCCATACACATCATACCAAAACTTAAACTACATACTGTTGAATTATTAGTTAATATAAAAATTAACATTGGGATTATTCCTAATATAAATGGTAATAAACACATTGTAATAAATTTACTTTTACTCATAGGATAGGACGCTAATGCTACAAATGTTATAGGTTTTATAAATCCTATACTAACATTAACATTTTTGGGATAAACGATTCCATGTAAAATTTCATGAACAATTAATAACATACATCCTATCAAAAAACCTAAAATTAAAAAAATTGGTTTTATTGA
>CAKOWF010000014.1 GCA_934122215.1 uncultured Bacilli bacterium
TTTTATTTAAGGGGGTTGATAAATTATGAATTATTTTTTTAAATTTTTAATACCACAATTATTAGAATATTTTGATAGTGATAAAGAAAAATTATTAGAATTTATTCCAAAAATTATGAAAGAAAATTATAAAAATGAATTAGAAGACATTGAAGTTAAAAAAGATTAAAAATTGGGTAGAGGTTCAAAAAAGGTTCTTATAGATTTCCTTATGTAATAAGGGAAAATTAATATTTTTATAAGAATTTGAACTTCAAAAAAGGTAAAAAAGGTTCTTTTCGCAAGTGCGAAAAGAGTTGGTGGTGCAACTACGATACTAGAAAATCCTTTATTTATAAGGTATTCAAAGTTTCGTGATGCATTCCCATATCCTGTTGTAATTAAAAATTTAACTATTTTTGTGAAAGGAGGAATTTTTAATGAGCAAATTTAGTGTTAAATTATATGACAAAGAAGAATTATTATTATCAGAGTTTATGAAACAAAATAATATTAAAAATAAAGCAGATGCAGTAAGAAAATATATTAAGTTAGCTGTTAATTTTGAATCAAGAAATGATTTACTTTTAGATATAAATGATAAATTAAATAGAATTATTTATAGAGAAAATATTCAAAAAAAATTATTGGAACAATTTTATGCAAATATGGAATTTCCAGTTGATCACGATGTTAAAACTGAACAAGGTCTTGTTAGATTTTATGAAAATAATAATTTCTATTTAAATAAAATCATGGATTAAATTATAATATAAATGGGATTATACTTTTATTTAGCGTAATCCCATTATTTTTTTGTTTTATTTTGAATATATAAGAAAAAATTAAATATGTTCGTGATATAATATCTTTATAGGAGTGGTGTAATGAACAGATTAATTATTGTAACAGGCATAAGCGGAAGTGGTAAATCTACAGTATCAAATTATATATATGAGTATTATAAAAATTCAACAATTATATCAATGGATGTTTTAAAAGAAAATATTTATGATTTAGTTGGTTTTAATAATTATGAACAAAAACAAAATTTAAAATTAATTATATATAATACTTTTATGGATTTATTAGATGAGTGTATGAAAAGAAATGATGAAAATATTATAATAGAATATCCATTTAATAATAATTGGGAAAATAAATTTAAAAAGCTAGTCGATAAGTATAATTATAAAGCCATAACAATTAAGATTAAAGGAAAAGATTATGATACGATTTTTCGAAGATTAGATAATAGAAATAATAGTACAAAAAGACATCCAAGCCATTCATTAACTTGTTATAATTTAAAGGAAAAAGATAAATATAAATCTACAAATGAGTTAGATTACGAAGAATTGAAAAGTGATTATGAAACGGATAAGTATACTTCAATAAATATTGGCAGAGAAATAGTTTTTATAAATGATGATCTTAATTATACTAACATTATTGAACAAATAGATGGTGATTTAAGTGATTAAAGATAATTTTATTGTTATAAAGAGTTACTTTAAATTAGTTAGAGGTAATAAAATAGGTATTTTTAAACTGTTCTTTTCATCAGTTATATCTCATGGAATATCTTTGTTAATTCCTATTATAATGGCAAACATAATAAAAAATATTACATTGCAAGATTATAATTCTGCTTATATTTTTTCTTTTCTACTATCTTTATCTTACCTATTTTATAATTTGTTTTTAAAATGGAACTACGATGTATATACACAAAATACAAAATATTGTTGTGCAAAAATTCAAAAAGAAATAATAAAAAAAATCTCGACTTATGATGATAATTTTCAAAATCAAATTTCTAAAGGAGAACTAATTAGCACAATAAATCAAGATGTTATAGATTTAACAAAATGTATTGATAGAATAGCTGAGTATATTATTAACTTTATAAGTTTTATAGTTTTAATAATAATTGTATCAACTATTAATTTTGGTTCTGCAGTAATTATATTTATGGTATGTTTAATATATTTAATATTATATAATAAATGTAATAAAAAAATAGTTAAATATACTGGATTGTCTAGGAAAGATATGGATAATATAAGCAATACATTTTCTCAAATGATGATAGGTATTAATGAAGTAAAGGTATTCAATTTAACAGATAAAATGTTAGAAAAATATGATGAACTTAAGAACCAATTTGACTATAATTACAGCGGAAGAAGAAAACCATTGAATACTAGAGATAATGGCATAACATATATAATTTACTTTGCTAAGGTTTTAATATATATTTTATGTATATATCTTATATCACAAAATAAGTTAACTTTAGACTTACTAATTTTATTAATTTCATATTATGATAACTCGCTATCAATTTGTAAGGGTATTATGAAAAACTCTAGCGATATAAGATTGATGTCAGTTTCTATAGATCGTGTAAATAATATAATAAATTATAATCCAATTGAAAAAATAGATTTTGGAAAAGAAAAAATACCAAATTCTATAAAAAATATTAAATTTGATAATGTAAGTTATAGATATTCCGGAAAAGAAAGCAATGTTCTTACTAATATATCATTTGAAATAAATCCCAATGAAATTACTGCATTTATCGGACATACAGGTAGTGGAAAATCCACAATTGGTAAATTGCTTTTAAGGTTATATAAAAATAATAGTGGTAGTATATTAATTAATGATCAAGACATTTTTGAATTTGATAAAAACGATTATAAAAATTTAATATCTGTTGTAAATCAAAAACCATTTATTTTTAATATGTCAGTTATGGATAATTTCAAATTAGTACAAAATAACGAAGATACAATAAAAGAAATATGTAAAAAAATAGGAATAGATGAACTTATTTTGAATTTGCCAAATGGATATGAAACAATACTAAAAGAAGATGCAACTGATTTATCTGGAGGACAAAAACAACTTATTTCAATAGCCAGGACTATTATGTGTGATTCTAAGATTATTATTTTTGATGAAGTAACTAGTGCATTAGATCCTGAAACTACAAACCATATTATTGAAATTTTAAATACAATAAAAAAGGATAAAGTAATAATACTAATTACTCATAAACCAGATTTAATGAAAATAGCCAACAATTTAATTTTATTAAATGATGGTAATATTGTAGGAATTGGTAATCATAAAGAACTAATAAAAAATAATAATTATTATAAAAAATTATTAAGAGAATAAATGATATAAATTTTAAGAAACATATTGTATCAAAAAATTAATTGCGTTATAATAAGTTCATCAAATATTGGTGAATTTATTTTTTTGATTAGGTGTGTTAAACCCCTACATTAACCGCACCATTGTCGAATATGTTCGAATCATTCGAACTTTTAATACACTTCAGTCTAAAATAAGACTGATTTTTGTTAATAAAATAACCTAAAAAAGTGAGTTTAGTGTATATATTAATTTATTTGAAGGTAATAATATGAAAAAGTTATTTTGGATACAGATACAGCAAATGAATCATATGATTATTTTACTGTATCCTACCTTTTAAAAAACAGAAATTTATTTGATGTAAAAGCTATAACAATTGCACCATTTAGGATAGATGTATATCAAAAAATATTATACTATATTATATAACATTACTAATTTGTGGGTGGTATTTATGAACTATAATTTATTGAATAATATGATAGACTATATTGAAAAAAATTTAACTGAAGATATAAAATATAGAGATTTATCAAGAATTGTTGGTATATCAGAATATTCACTTCAAAGAATATTTATGTTTTTAACTGGTATATCACTTTCTGAATATATTAGAAAAAGAAGATTGAGCAAAGCCTTTGAAGAATTAAAGACAACCAATATAAAAGTAATTGATTTATCAATTAAATATCAATATGAATCTTCAATATCATTTTCAAGGGCATTTAAGAAATTATTTGGAATAACACCTAGTGAATGCAAAATAAGTAATAAACAATTTAAATTATTTCCTATTTTAAAATTCAACAATAATGATAATTATGGTGAGTTGGATTATGAAATAAAAGATATTGATAACATTGAAATTTATTGTAAAAAAGTTGTATCCGATAAATATGATGATTCTTTATATAATATTAGAAAACTATATAAAGAAATAAAGAAAAATGGGTTGCATAAAAAATTTAATGAAGTAGGTCAATATGGAGTATCATTTCATAGAAAAAATGAGTATATATACTTAGTTGGCTGTAAAATAAAATATAATAATACCGAAAAATTTGTCATTTCAAAAGGCAAATATGCAATATTTAATGTTGGAACAAGAGAACAGAAAGATATAATTAGAACAGATAATGCAATTTATTCTAGATGGCTTCCATCTACCAACTATAATATTATAGAAGACATGCATATTGAACTGTATACTGAGAATAATTGTTATATTTATATACCTATAATAGAAGATAAACAAAATTAGAATCAAATTTGTTTATCTTTTTAATTTTTATTTGTGTACAATTATGCAAAGGAGGATTCATAAAAGATAGAGTAAAAATATTAAAAAGTAGCAAAAGTAAAGTGCTTAGAAGATGTAAAAGAATATTTAAAATTAGATTCATGAGTAGTAATGATGAGTTAATAAAATAATATGAAAATGTGAATTTCATAAATTTTAAGACTTGTGAAAAGGAGTATATATACAAATTATGACAAAAAAAGTAATAATAGGAATTGTGGCAAAACATAGAGAAGAAGATAAAAATTTAATAAGGCAAGATTCACGAATAAGAGATGAAGTTAAACAGGCAATATTTGATAATGGAGGAATTGCAATAGGAATATTATCACCAAATAAGAAAGTACAAATGGCAGGAGATGATTGGCTTGATTATATAAAATTTTTAGATAAAGAAAATATAATTAGTCAAATAAAATTATGTGATGGTATTGTTCTACAAGGTGGAAATACTAATGAATCATTTGAACCATTTATTGCAAGATATTGTTATGAAAATGATATTCCTTGCTTAGGAATATGTGCAGGTCAAAATAGTATTGCAAGAGCATTAAATGGAACTATTGAAAAAGTTAAAAATCCAGAGAAACATGATAATTCATTTGATGATTATGTTCATCCAATATTTATTGATGAAAAATCTAAAATTTATCAAATTATAAAAACTAAAAAAACTATGGTTAATTCAAGACACAGAAGATTTGTTGAAAAATGTCCTAGACTTGATAAGGTTGGCTTTTGTGATGATAATTATCCAGATATTATTGAATCGAAAGATAAAAAATTCTATATTGGTGTAAGATTTCATCCGGAAAGTTTATATGAAAAAAATGATAAAATGAATAATATATTTAAAGAATTTATTAATAGTTGTAGAAAGAAGGATTAAAGTGGAATTAAGTGAAGCAATTGACAAAAGAAAGAGCATAAGAAAATATCAAAATAAAAAGATAAATAAAAATATTATTGAGAGTCTAATTGATAGTGCTAGATTAGCACCATCGGCTAAAAATAGACAGCCTTGGAGTTTTGTAGTTGTACAAGATATAATTAAAAATAAAATAGCAGATATGATGATAAAAAAAGAAAATGAATTATTACAAACAACTGATAGAAAAGGTAGTTCTGTTATCAATACTGCTAAAATAATAAAGGAAGCACCAATTTTAATTATAGTATTAAAAGAGTATGATGAAGATTGGATTATAAGTGATTGCCTTTCAATAGGTGCTGCAATTGAACATATTTGTCTTAAAGCAACAGACTTAGGATTAGGTTCACTTTGGATAGCAGATACAGTCTATGTTCAAAAAGATATTGCAAAATTAGTAGAACATGAAAATATGCAAGTAATATCTGCAATTTCTATAGGTTATTCAGATCAAGAACCTAATCGTAGACCAAGAAAAAAATTGGAAGATATATTAGAGTGGTATAATTAAAATGTTAATAAATTGTTATAAAATATAAATATTTTTAATTTGTGATATGAAATATAATTGCCTTTTTAATTATATAAATTATCAATTTGTAGTTATGATGTTTGTATCAAAATACCTAGAAAATAGTTAAATATTTTGTTATTAATATAATAAATTAAAAAAATGAACTTAATGTGATATAATATATGTAATTAATAATAGTTGTAGGTGATGAGATGAATAAATACTTTAGCAATAAAAATTATAGAATGTTATATTATGATAATTTTTTTAAAACATTTGCGAATGGAATATATTCCGTATTTACACCCGTCATCTTATATAAATCTGGTGTAAGTGTTACAATGATAATTTTTATATATATGATTCAATTTTTGATAATGGGATTATTTACACCATTATCAGGTACGTTATCTAAAGGAATAGGTATGGCAAATACAAAATTTTTTAATTATATACTTAAAACAATAAGTATGCTATTAGTTCTAAATGTTGAAACAAATATTATTAATTATTTAGAGATTGCAGTAATATATGGATTTAGTGGTGCAATTAATAATCCATTAAATACATATATACCTAGTAAAATTGTTAAAGAAGATTTTAGAGGAAGATTTAATTCTTTTACATATATTTTAAGATGTTTTTCATGTATATTGGGTTACATCTTTGCTGGTGTCTTTTTGATTAAAGGCAATAATACTATAATAGTAATTTCAGTTTTTATATCTTATACTATTGCATATTTCGCACTAATAAATTTAGATGAAAACCTAAATTGTAATATTAATTCTTCTTTTAAAGAAAGTTATAAGTATTTATTAAGAAAAACTAAAAATAAAGAATTAAAACAAGTTGCAGGATTAAGGTCTTTTATAATATTAGAAAGATTAATTGCAGTACCTTTATATTTATATATGTCTATAAAAGATTTGAAAACTTTTACTTCATTGTATATTATTTCAACAATAGTAGAGTTATTTAGTTTATTTATAAGCGGTAATATATTTGATAAAAATAAACAAAAGATATTTAATATAATCTCTATTATTAAAGGTATAATAACAACAGTATTTTTATTTTGTAAAAACATATATGTTTTAATGATAAATCAATCTTTGTATAAGTTGGTAGATAACGTATATGATTCTTCATACTCAGCATTATCTCAAAGTAAGGTTGAAAAAGATAAAGATGATTCAATGTTACTATCTATGATTCATGAGATGTGTTTATGTTTTTATGAAACTGTTGTTCTTTTTGGACTACTAATTATAAGTATTTTAGATATTAATTTGGTATTTAAAATTATGTTTATAGGTTCAATTCTTGTTTTAATTATAAATGCAAAGTTAGTAACAAAATGGGATGATTTAAAAAAAATACAAGTTTCAAGATAATACATTGATACTTAATTTTTAATTGATTAAGAAGGAATATTATTAAAATAAAATAAAGATTGCAGTTTTATAATATAAATAAATTTTGATATAAAATATATAAATAATATAATAGAAAGAAATCTAATATTGACTATTAAGTCGTGATTAGATTATAGGTGATTTTATGAATAAATTTATTAATTATGCTCATAGAGGTGCTTCAAGTTATGCACCAGAAAACACAATGGTAGCTTTTCAAAAGGCAATTGAATTAGGCGCTAATGGAATAGAATTAGATTTACAACAAACTAAAGATGGTAAAATAGTTATTTTTCATGATGAAGAAATTGATAATAAATCTAATGGAATAGGAAAAATAGAAAATTACAATTATAGTGATTTATACAACATGGATTTTGGAAGTTGGTTTAATACAAAATTTAAAGGTGAACATATTGTACTATTTGATAGTTTTGCTAAAGAATATTTAAATAAAAATTTAACTTTTGCAATTGAATTAAAAGGTGTAGGATATGAAAAACAAGTATTGGATATTATAAATAAATATTCTAATTTAAATAATATTTATATAACATCATTTAAATATGAAGCATTAGAAAATATTAGAAAAATAGATTCTAATATAAAAATTTCTTGGTTAATTCAAGAAAAAATAAATGAAAATAATTTGACAAAATTATTAAAGATAAATGGAAATCAAATTTGTCCTTCAGCAGCAAATGTAACACCTGAAGAAATAAAATTGGCAAATTCAAAAGGTATTGGTGTTAGATTATGGGGAGTAAGTGATGAAGAATTAATGAAAAAAGTTTATAAACTAAATATAGATGGAATGACTGTAAACTTTCCTGATAAACTTAAAACACTTTTGGATGATGACACAAGGATGTAAATATTAAAAAAATATATAAATAATTTAAAACACTTTAATAAAGTGTTTTTTTTGACAAAATAAAATACAAGTATTATAATCAAAAACATTAAGGAGAAGATAGTTTTGAAAATAGATGAATACATAGAACAATTAAAAGAACAAACAAAATCTTATAATGAAATAGAAAAATTAAGATATGTCTATTTAAATCTTGGAAAAATTATGTCTTTCAATCCAGAATTTATATATGGCCCAGAAAAGAAAAAAATAAGCATATACAAAAATATTTCAAATGATATAAAAGAACTAAATAAAAATTTTGAAGAAGGAATAATTATATGTAAGTCATTAGCGCTTATACTAAAATATATTTTAAACAATTTAAATATAAAGACAGATATATATGTTTATTATGATGAAGGTATAACATATGAACATGTAAATAATATTGTAACTTTAGAAGGGGAAAAATATATAATTGACTTACAACAAGATTTAAAAAACATTCAAATACATTCGACAACAGACTACTTTCTCATGGATATATATGAAGAACAATGTATATCAAAAAGTCAACTAAAAAAAATAGATGAAAAAATAGGATATATAACAGAGCAAAATCCCTATATAGAAGAATATTTATATGAAATAAAAAAATTATTAAAAGATAATTTAAGTGTAGAAGAAAAATTAGAAATAATTTTAGATAAATTAACTAACTATATAAATACAAATGATATGGGATACTATGAGATTAGAAGAGCATATTACTCACTAGTATCATCATTATTACCTCAAAAGGAAAGAATAAAAATTAAATTTGTAGATGGATATAAAATGGGTACAAAAAAAGAATATAGTTTATTTATTTACACAAATAATATAATATATATGTACAATAATAATAAATTTAACAAAATAACATTATATGACACTTCATTACTTATAAAAAATGGATACATATTATTAGGAGATATACCTGGATTAAAAAAAATATTAAAAAAATAAAAAATTTGATATAATAAATATGGTGATAATATGAGAGCAATAGTCTTATCTGGTGGAGGATCAAAAGGCGCTTACGAAATGGGAGTTTGGGCAGCACTTAGAAAATTAAATATTAAATATGATATAGTTACGGGAACTAGTGTTGGTGCTTTAAATGCAGCTGTAATGACACAACAAACTTTCTATAAAGGACTTCTTTTTTGGCATAATTTAAATTCTAAAATGATATTTGATCAAGAAATAAAAGAAGATTATAATACAAAAGAAGGTAAAAAAAATATATTAAAAATATACGCTAAAGGTGTATTAAATGGTGGAATGGATGTAAAAGGATTAGATGCAACACTGAGAAAAGTAATAGATCCTAAAAAATTTTTTAGATCAAAAATAAACATGGGAATAATAACATTTAATGTAAAAACATTAAAACCAAAAGTAGTAACAAAAAAAGATTTAAATGAATCTAACTTATGTGATTATTTACTAGCAAGTGCCTCATGTTTTCCAGCTTTTAAAATGAAAGAAATAGATAATGAAAATTATATAGATGGCGGTATATATGATAATTTGCCAATTAATTTAGCAGCTTCATTAGGTGCAACAGAAGTAATAGCTGTTGATTTAAAAGAAGTAGGATTTAAACAAAAAGTAAAAGATCAAAACTTGAAAATAACATACATTTCCCCAAGAAATGATATAGGTTCATTTTTAATATTTGAAAAAAATATGGCTAGAAGAGCTATGAAGCTTGGATATAATGATACTTTAAAAACAATGAATAAATTAGATGGTAATATATATACATTTCATCTAAATGATTTAAATAAAAACTTCAATAAATATAGCAAGCTATATATTAATAATATAAAAAAATATTTAAATATAGAAAAACAAAATGATTTATTAGATGGAATATTAAAATTAAGTATTATAAAAAAAATATTTAATGAAAAAACAATGGAAAAAGAATATATAAATTTAGTAGAACAACTAGGTGTAAATTTAGAACTAGATGATACTAAAATATATAGTATAAATAAATACAACAAAGAACTGATAAATACATTTTCTAAGGTAGAAAATGATTTAGAAATAGAAAACTTAATAAAACAAAATAAATTAAAAAAATTACTAAATAATAAAGCAACTATCAAATATATATATGATATGTTAGAAATCAAAAACAAAAAGAAATTATATGGAATAATTTTACTTTTTCCAAAACTATTTCTACAGGCAGTATATTTAAAAACTATTATTGAAAAATAAAAAATAAAATGATACTATTAAAGTAGGTGAAAATATGAAAAAAATGTTTGGTTTGTTATTGATATTATTAATTGGATATTTTGGATTTCAATTACTATTTAGATTCGTAGATAAAGGACATATAGAAGAATATGAAATAACTACAAATAATCAAGTATTTAATATAAAAGAAATATATACAGTAAATACTGAGGAAGATAATAATTATTATTTAGAAATAAAAGTAAATGATGAAATATTTGATATCCAAATATATGATAATTTAAATATGGCAAAAAGAATAGTAACAGATATATATTATTATAATGGTGATTATAAATGTATAATTCCAGTAATAAATAAAGAAAAATATGGGAATGTTATATGTAAAAGTGGTAATACATATTATAATTATGAAGATATAAAAGGAAAAAATTCATCATTAGATTTATTTGTCAAAGAATTAAATTTAAATATGGTAGAAAACAAAGAATTAAGTACCAAAAATAAAATAACAATATATGATAATTTGTTAGATAATCATTATATAGCTTTAGAAACTTATAAAGGAATAACTACAATAAATAAAAAAAATATAAGTACTATGGTCGATATAAATTTATTTGAAAAAGATATTTATACTAAAGATATATCATGCTTTATAGACAAATATTACCTTGTAGCTGATTACAATAAACAAACAAAATTTAATGAATTTAAATTAGTAGATATAACAAATAACAAAATAAAAACAATTAAATATGATTATGATATATCACTAGATTCATATATTTTAGGTACTTATCAAAATAAAGTATATTTATTTGATAATAATTCTAAAAAAGAATATGAAATAGACATAAAAAAGGAAACTGTTATAGAAGTTGGAAATATAAATATAGGAATTAAAATATTAACAAATGGTAATTTTGAAAATATAAATGCTTACACTGTATATCAAAATAAAACAAAATTTACTCCATATGAAGTAAGTTATACATTTAATAATCAAAATTATGATTTAGTTTTAAAAGTTGGTAAAGAAAAAAGTGGATATTACTATATATTTGAAAAAAATGGAAATAAATATAAAGTATATCGTTCAAATATTCAAAATGGATTAAATAAAATTTACCTTTTTGAAACAGACAATACTAATTTGTTATATTCAAAAGATAGTGTTTATTACTTGGATGGTAAATATTTGAAAAGATATGATAATAAAGGAAATAGAATAATATTAGAATATTCAGAATTAGAATTTAATCATAATATAAAAATAGGGCTATTTAATAAATAGTCCTATTTTGTCCCTACATCAAATGTTTCAATTTCTCCATGTTTTTTTTCATAATCTTTTATATATTGTTTCATAATATATTCTAATTCACTATTAAAAGAACGCATTTCTTCTTTAGCTATATATTTTAATTTATCATGGAGTGTTTCATTTATTCTAAGTGTATAATATATTGTTTGTTTCAAGATACTACCTCCTACCTTAATATAATATCAAAATGTAACTATTATGATATAGACTTAAAATAAACACAAAATGTAACTACTCACTAATTTAATAAAATTTCATATAATATTCTGGAAGGTGAGTTATGTATAAAATATATCAAGTAGGCAATGAAACTTTAGAAGATATTGCTAAAAAATTAAATACAAATGTTGATGAAATAGTTAGATTAAATGGAACATCAAATATAATACCTGGAAGTTATATAATAGTCCCAGCAAATAAAGATTTTACAACATATATAGTAAAACAAGGTGATAATATTTATTCAATAGCAAAAAATAATGGAGTAGACTATGAAACTTTATTAAAAGTAAATGGCTTAGACCAAAATGATTATATATATCCAAACCAAGAAATAATTATACCAAATAAAAAAATATATGTAACAAAAGAAAATGAAACAATAAAAGATATTATAAATAAATTAAATATAAATAATATTAAAAATATAGAAGATTTATATCTATTAAAAGATCAAATGATTAAATTTTAAAAGATATAATCTTTTTTTTTATAAAAAAATGGGTTATAATGGTAATGGTGATGATATGAAAAAAATTATATTAATATTGACAAGTTTATTACTTGTAACAGGATGCGGTAACAATAGCATTTATAAAAACTATGAAGTAGTTAACAAAAGTAGTGAAAAGCATACAACTACTATTGAACTAACATATGAAGAATATGAAAATAAAATAAAAAATAAAGATTCTTTTGTTTTATTGATGTGGCAAACAGGATGCAGTCATTGTATTTCTTTTGAACCAACATTAAATAAAATAATAACTTACTATAACTTAGAAATTTATTCAATCAATCTAGCAAATATAACTGATGAAGAATATTCAAAGATAGAAAATAAGACTTTTATTACAGGAACACCAACAACAGTAGTATTTAAAGATGGGGTAACACAGACTAAAAAGTTAATAGGCGATAAAGAAGCAAAAGAAGTGTTAGACTTTTTAACAAGATATAATTACTTGAAGGAAGTGAAGTAATGGAAGAATTATTTCAAACTTTTAGTGTAGTTGATTCTTATGGCGAAGATTTAACAAATAAAAAATATATAACAAATCCAGCTATAGCAAGAGAAGAAGAAATTAAAAAGTTAATAATGGTATTATTAACTCCAGAAAAATCAGGATTGTTAGTAGGTAAAGCCGGTATAGGTAAAACAGCCATAGTTGAAGGACTTGCCTATTTAATTCAAAATAATCAGGTACCAGAGGCCTTAAAAGGTTATAAAATTATTAAATTAAATTCAACATCTTTAATTGGTAAAATTACTATTGATGGAAAAGAAGAAATGGTTATTTCAAAATTAATGGAAGAACTAAAAAGTATGACAAAAACAATTCTTTTCATAGATGAGATTCATACATTAATGGGTGGTAATAAAGATAATCCTATGGATTTAGCCAATATTTTAAAACCAGGATTAGATAGAGGAGATATTAAAGCTATAGGAGCAACTACTACAGAAGAATATGAAACATATATAATAAGAGATAGAGCATTCTTAAGAAGATTTGAAAGAATAGAAGTTTTAGAACCTACTCCAGAGGTAACAACAAAAATATTATTAGGTAGTTTACCTAAGTTAGAATATAAAACAAATTGTAAATTTGTTCAAAATGAATATTTAAGAGAATTACTAATTGAATCAATTGTAAATGCTACTACAGAATTTAAAAGAGTTTATGGCTTATCAGCAATGTATCCAGATATAGCATTCTCAGTATTACAGGCATCATTTTCACAAGCATTATTTGAAAATAGAAGTGAAGTATCAATACTAGATGTATATAACGCCATTAAAACAAGTAAAAGAATATATCCAGATAGTATTATAAAAGAATTAGATGCATTTAGAGAAAAATTTAAAAAATATACAGATGAATTAGGAATTATGTTGCCAATAGTAACAATTGATGAAGTAAAAGATGAAAGTAGTTATTATTAAAAACTTAATTTTTAAGTTTTTTTTAAGGAGGATTTTATGATAAATGTTGTATTATTTGAACCAGAAATACCAGCTAATACAGGTAATATTATTCGTACTTGTGTAGCAACTAATTCTAAATTACATTTAATTAAGCCATTAGGTTTTTCATTAGAAGAAAAGTATATTAAAAGATGTGCAGTTAATTACTTTGATAAATGTGATATAACAATATATGAAAATTTTGAAGATTTTAAATCTAAAAATATAGGTACTTATTACTATTTAACTAGGTATGGTAAAAAACCACATACAAGTTTCAGCTACAGTGATAAAAATGAAAATATATACTTTATTTTTGGAAAAGAAAGTACTGGAATACCAAAAGAAATTTTAAAACAAGATTTAGATCATTGTATGAGAATACCTATGACAGATAATGTAAGAGCTTTAAATTTATCAAATACAGTAGCTATTCTGGTATATGAAGCATTAAGACAACAAGATTATAAGGATTTGCTTAGAACAGAACCCTTTAAAGGTGAAAATTACTTAGAAGAATAAAAAACTATTGTAAATGAATTTAAATAATGATAATATATTAGTATAAGAATAAGGAGGAAATTATGGAACAATTTTTAGAATTTATGGCTGAAAACTACATATGGATAATCATAATTGGAGTAGTTATAGTCATGACTATTATTGGTTATATTGCAGATAAAACAGATTTCGGAAAAGAAAGTATGAAGAATAACAAAGAAAGAAGACAACAAGTAAAAAATAATAATGAAGAAACAAACATAACAGAAGCATTTAAAACAGATGAATTAGACATACCAACCGAAGAAACTAATGATTTGGAAAAAACTTCTAACAATATAGAACCAGAAGAAACACCAAATAAAAAAGAATTACGTCGTATTAAAAAAGAAGAAGTTAAAAAACAAAAAGAAGAATTAAAAAGACAAAAAGAAGAAGAAAAACGTCAAAGATTAGAAGAATTAAAAAGTCAAAGAGAAGAAGAAAAAAGATTAAAAGAAGAAGCTAAACTAAATAAACAAAAAGATCAAGAAGAAAATGAAAATTCAGAAAACACTCAAGAAGAATTAAATATTTCAGCAAATACTGAAGAAGATAAAAAAGAAGAAACAAATGATATTTTTAGTGAACCATTTTCTTTTGATGAACCAATTGATGTAGTAGGAAAACCTATTCAAGAAGAACAAATAAACAAATTTGAAGAACCAGAGGTTTATGAACATCAAGAGGAAAAACCAGAATTAACAGAGCAAACAAAAGAAGAAAATACAGAATTATCAGAAGAACCAAAAGAAGAAAAATCAGAATTATCAGAAGAACCAAAAGAAGAAGAAAAAAAAGATTTAGAAGAAATACCAGAAATAGAACTTCCAAGCATCGAAAGTTTAGATGAAGAACTAAAAGATGACGAAGATGATGATGTATGGAAATTTTAAGAGATTTTTAATCTCTTTTTTTCTTAATCTCTACTATGAACGATAAAAACATGATATAATAAATATGATATTTTGAATGGTGGGGTAATATGAAAAGGGTATTATTTATATCTTCAACAGGTGGACATTTAAATGAATTATTGCAACTAAAGCCAATGTTTAAAAAATATGATTCATATATAATAACAGAAAATACAAAATCAAATTTAAAATTAAAAGAAGAATATGGTAAGAAAATAAACTTTTTAGTATATGGTACAAAACATAAACCATTAACATATCCATTTAAATTATTATTTAATTGTTTTAAAAGTTTATTTTTGTATTTTAAAATTAGACCAAAAGTAATTATAACTACAGGGGCCCATACAGCAGGACCAATGTGTTGTATTGGAAAACTTTTTGGAAGTAAAATTATATATATAGAAACATTTGCTAATATAAATACGAAAACGATGACTGGAAAATTAATATACAAGTTTGCAGACTTATTTATTGTACAATGGGAAGAAATGTTAAAACTATATCCTAAAGCTGTATATTGGGGGTGGATTTTTTGATATTTGTAATATTAGGAACACAAGATAAACAATTCCCAAGAATTTTAAAATCCTTAGAAAAGGAAATAAAAAATGGAAATATAAAAGAAAAAATAATAGTACAAGCAGGTAGTACTAAATATAAAAGCAAATACATGGAAATATATGATTATTTAGATATGAAATCATTTAATAATTATATAAATGAAGCAGATTATATAATAACTCATGGTGGAGTAGGAGCTATATTAGACTCTATTAAAAAAAATAAAAAAGTTTTAGTAGTTCCAAGAGAACAAAAATATGATGAACATGAGAATGATCATCAAATACAAATAACAGAAAGATTTACAAAAATGGGATATATTTTACCTTGTATGGATACAAAAAATATTGCTTCAAAAATAGAAGAATTAAAAAAATTTAATCCTCAAAAATTTGTAAGTAATAATAAAAATTTAATAAAAAAAATAGAAGAATTTATAGATAATTTATAGGAGGTAATATGGAAGAATTTGACAAAACATTATATGAAGCAACATCAAATGTAAAGGTAGAAAATAAAATAGACAATAATACAATAAATACAATAAAAGAAGCTTTAATGAAGTCAAGAGAAACTGGTAAAAGTTTTTTTACAAGTTTATATGAATTAATGGAGAAAGAAAAAAATGAAAGAAAAAATAATAACAGAAAATAATCAATCAATATATTGCTATCCAGGAACTTCTATTCTAATAAATAAAAAAAATATAATGAATAAAGAACAATTACATGAATTAGAAAATGCTTCAGTAATTTATAAATTATCACAATTGATAGAAGGAAAAGAACCATTTAGAAAAGATTTAACTATAGAACATTATATTTCATTACATAGATATTTATTTGGCGATTTATATGAATTTGGTGGAGAATTAAGAAAAGAATTTACTAATAAAACAAATGATGAAATAGAGGGTGAAGAAGGAATAAGAATATATTGTAACCCAGATTTTATATATGAAGCTTTAAAAGATAGATTAATTACAATGAAAAAAGAAGCTATAAAGGTAAAATCAAAAGAAGAATTAATATCTTTTTTAGCAAGCAATTATATGGAATTATATTATATTCATCCATTTAGAGAAGGAAATAGTAGAACACTTAGAGAATTTTTAAGAGAATATGTAGAATTAATGAATAAATTTATAATAACATTTGGTAATTATGAAATAGAGTATAGTGCTTTAAATGATAAAGATAGAGAAAATTTTATTAGAGCTACAATATGGAATACTTCAAAAGATCAGGAAAAACAAAAAAATAGTATTAAATTATTAGAAAATATATTTAATAAATGTTTGGTTGAAATTCAAAAAACTAAATAGGAGGTATCATGCTTGAAAATTTAAATAATAAACAACTAGAAGCTGTAAAAGAAACAGAAGGAGCAGTTTTAGTATTAGCCGGTGCTGGAAGTGGTAAAACTAAAGTATTAACAACAAGAGTAGCATATTTAATAAAAGAAAAAAATGTAAACCCTAGAAATATTCTAGCAATCACATTTACAAATAAAGCAGCTAATGAAATGAAAGAAAGAATTTCAAATATGGTAGAAGATTCAAAATATATTCAAATTTCAACGTACCACTCATTAGGACTACTTTTTATAAGAGAAAATTGTAAAGAATTGGGATTTAATCCAAATTTTACAATTATAGATAGTGATGATTCATTAACTCTAATAAAAAAAATAATGAAAGAAAATGGTATTGATGATAAATCATTTAATCCTAGAGCTATTAGAAATGCTATTTCATCAGCTAAAAATGAATTAATAGATGCTACTTCATATGAAAAATATGCCCTAACAGAATTTGAAACAAAAGTACATGAAGTATATAAAAGATATGAATCAAGGTTAAAATTAGGCAATTCTTTGGATTTTGATGACCTACTAATGTTACCAATAGTGCTATTTAAAAATAACAAAGAAATATTAGAAAAATACCAAGAAAGATTTAAATACATACTAGTAGATGAATATCAAGATACAAATTATGCACAGTATACATTATCGAAATTACTAAGTAGTAAATACAAAAATATTTTTGTAGTAGGTGATATAGATCAAAGTATATATGCTTTTAGAGGAGCTAATTACAAAAATATTTTAAATTTTGAAAAAGATTATCCAAATAATAAAACAATTCTACTAGAAGAAAACTACAGATCAACAAAAGCAATACTAAATGTAGCAAATGATGTTATAAAAAATAACAAAATGAGAAAAGAAAAAAATCTATGGACTCAAAATAGTGATGGAGAAAAAATAACATATCATAAAGCAGAAAATGAAAAAGATGAAGCATCATATGTAAAAAATGAAATAAAAAAATTAATAGATAATGGTGTAGAAAAATCAGATATAGCTGTTCTATATAGGACAAATGCTCAATCCCGTATCATAGAAGAAGAACTATTACATGAAAATATACCATACAAAGTAGTTGGAAGTTTTTATTTCTATAATAGAAAAGAAATAAAAGACTTAATATCATATTTAAAATTAATATATAATCAAAATGATGATATAAGTCTACTTAGAATAATAAATACTCCAAAAAGAGGAATTGGTTTAAAAACTATTGAAAATTTATCAATAAAAGCTGTAAGTGAAAATAAATCTATATATGAAGTAATAGATAGTGGTAAGGAATTAACCTTCAAAAATATAATAGAAAAAATTAAAGAAAATAAAGAAAATTTATCACTAACAGAATTAATTGAATACATATTAACAGAAACTGGTATGAAACAAGAACTAGAAAGTGAAAAAACTGTAGAATCAGAAATAAGACTAGAAAATTTAAATGAATTTAAAACGGTAGCACGTAATTTCGAAGATAAATATGGTATAATATCACTAGAAGAATTCTTGGACTCAATAAGTTTAGTATCAGATATAGAAGAGCATAAAGACAATAAAGATGTTGTAACACTTATGACTGTTCATTCAGCAAAAGGTCTAGAATTTGGATATGTATTTGTAATAGGTATGGAAGAAACTATTTTTCCACATAAAAACTCTCTTCTAGATAATGAAGAAATAGAAGAAGAAAGAAGACTATGTTATGTGGCAGTAACAAGAGCTAAAAAGAAATTATACTTGACAAATGCTAAAAAAAGAATGATATTTGGTGATATTAGTTATAATCCACCAAGTAGATTTATAAATGAAATAAATGAAGAATACCTAGATAAAGAAGAAACAAAAACAACTACATTTAATAAAGAAGAAACAGTAGATAATACACAAGAATATCGTATAGGAGAAAAAATATTCCATGATAAATATGGTGAAGGAATAATAATAAGTATGGATAACAAAATATTAACAGCAGCATTTCCACATCCACATGGAATACAAAAACTAATAAAAGGACATAAATCAATAAGAAAGGTGGATTAATATGATATTAAATTTATGGGAAACAATAAATAAAGGAGCAAATAACTTTAAAGAATGGATTATAACAAATGGAACAAACAATCCATATTTATGGGTATGTATGTTTTTCTTAGGAATTCTAGTATTTGTATTAACATATAATGCATTACATAAAGATAGATAAACAGAAATGTTTTTCTTTTTTTATTACACTAAATTTGCTATAATATATATAGGTGATAACATGATAGAAGCAAGAATGGATGAATTAATTAAAATATTAAATGAAGCAAATTATAATTATTATGTTTTAGATAAACCAACAATAACAGACCAAGAATACGATAAATATATAAGAGAATTAATAAATTTAGAAGAAAAATATCCAAATTTAAAAAGAGCAAATTCACCAACTTCAAGAGTAGGTGGAGAAGTAATAGATGAATTTAAAAAAGTAATACATGAAGTACCTATGATGAGTCTATCAAATGTATTCAATGAAGAAGAAATAATAGCATTTGATGAAAGAGTAAGAAAAGAAGTACCAAATCCAGAATATATCGTCGAACTTAAAATAGATGGATTATCAGTATCACTAAAATATAAAAAAGGTCATCTAGTACTAGGTGCTACTAGAGGAGATGGAGTTACAGGAGAAGATATAACTCATAATGTAAAAACAATAAAATGTATACCACTAGAACTAAAAGAAAAAATAGATATAGAAGTTCGTGGAGAAATATATATGAAAAAATCTACATTTGAAAAAATAAATGAAGAAAAGAAAAAAAATCATGAAGAATTATTTGCTAATCCAAGAAATGCAGCCGCTGGATCTGTTAGACAATTAGATTCCAAAATAGCGGCATCACGTGGATTAGATAACTTTTCATATCATTTACCAAATGCTGAAAATTATGGAATAAAAACACATGAAGAGGCATTAAATTATATAAAAAAATTAGGATTTGTAGTAAACCCTAATATTAAAAAAGTAAAAAATATAAATGAATTATTAGAATATATTGATTATTGGACTAAAAACAGAAATAGTTTACCATATGAAATAGACGGAATAGTTATTAAACTAAATGATTTAGCAGGTCAAAAAAAATTAGGCTTTACAGCTAAATATCCTAAATGGGCTACAGCATATAAATTTCCAGCAGAATTAGCATTAACTAAACTAAAAGATATAATATTTACAGTAGGAAGAACTGGTCAAGTAACACCAAATGCAGTATTAGATCCAGTAATTTTAATGGGATCAACTATATCAAGAGCAACACTTCATAATGAAGATTACGTTAAAGAATTAGGCCTAAAAATAGGAGATATTGTGGCTATAAAAAAAGCTGGTGATGTAATTCCAGAAGTAGTAGAACCAATAATAGATCGAAGAGATGGTAGTGAAATAGACTTCAAAATGACTGATGAATGTCCTATATGTCATTCTAAAATAGTAAGAAAAGAAAATGAAGCAGCTTATTATTGTGTAAATCCAGATTGTGATAAAAAGAAAATTGAATCATTAATTCACTATGTTGGTAGAGATACTATGAATATAGATGGATTAGGAGATAGAATTATTGAAGATTTTTATAACATGGGATATTTAGAGGATGTAACAGACTTTTATTATTTAAAAGATAAAAAAGAAGAACTAAAAGAATTAGAAGGATTTGGAGAAAAAAGTATTAATAATATTCTATTTAACATAGAGTCATCAAAACAAAATTCTCTAGAAAGACTTCTTTTTGCACTAGGAATTAGATATGTTGGTAAAAAAGGTGCTAAAATATTAGCAAACTATTACAAAAACATGGATAATTTATTAAATACTACATATGAAGAATTAGTTAAAATAGATAATATTGGAGAAATAATAGGCAAAAGTGTATATAATTATATAACTGATACTGAAAATATAAATAGAATTAATAAATTAAAAGAATTAAATGTTAACATGAATTATATTGGAAAAGAAGTAGAAGAAAATACATTATTTACAGATAAGACATTTGTACTTACTGGTAGCTTATCTTCATTAACTAGAGAAGAAGCATCTAATTTAATAGAACAAAAAGGTGGTAAAACGACAAATAGTGTTACAAGTAAAACTGATTATGTTATAGCTGGAGAAAGTGCTGGTAGTAAGTATGATAAAGCAGTAAAATTAGGGATCCCAATTTTAACAGAAGAACAATTTTTATCATATTTACAAGAAAATTAAATAGTGTATAATATAGTTAGGAGGTAAATTATGAATAGAGTAGAGATAAAAGAATGGTCAAAAGAAAAAATTAAAGGAAATTTATGGAATATATTGGTAGGACTTCTTATTATGATGGCTGTTTCTTTTGTATTTTCATTTGGATTAGGATTTATTCAAGCAATATTTGGTAATGATAGTTTCATTACTTCCATTGTAAGTATAGTAGTTGAAGTATTATTAATACCATTAGGTATTGGTTTGTATTCATATTTAGTTGAATTTATTAATAATGATAACTTTGACAAAAATTTACTATTTGAACCTTATGAAAGAACAGTAAATGTAATTGGTGCAAGTTTACTAGTATCATTATTGGTAATGGTTGGATGTATTTGTTTCTTTATTCCAGGTATTTATTTAGCATTTTCATATGCAATGGTACCTTATTTATTAGCAACTAGAAAAGATTTAACTGTTACTGAAACATTGGAATTAAGTCGTAAAATGATGAATGGTCATAAATTTGATTACTTTGTTTTATCAATTAGTTTTGTTGGATGGGTAATTTTGGTTCCATTTACATTAGGAATATTATTAATTTGGTTATATCCTTATATGATGATAGCTACAACTAAATTTTTTATGGATATAGATCAAAAATACACAGAAGACTAAATCTACATTATGTAGATTTTTTTTATTAATTGCATTTAATTAATCTGTTTAGACAATGTAAAAAAGTTACCATATATTATGGTAAGGAGGTGTTTTTGTGAATTTACAAAAATATCAAGAATTAGAAAAAAATTTAAAATTAAGAAATAAACTTTTAAAGTTAGGAATAGGTTGTGTAGTTAAAGGACCAAAAGGAGATATTGGTCCGACAGGTCCACAGGGAGAAATAGGTGCAACAGGACCACAGGGAAAAATAGGTCCAACAGGGCCTGTTGGAGAGGTATCATCATCTTCTAATGAAGGTTTATTTTTTACTAGTTTTTCTGATACAAATGATTCCAATAAGATGACATTTGAAGATTCATGGTTTATTCCAAGTGAATCAAAATATTTTACTATATTGAATGATACTGATATTGAAGTACAGCCAGGAATATATGAAATAACTTTTTCTGGCTTAGTAAATGATTCGGATGACACACATGGGGCTACTTTTTATCTTCAAAATATTGAAGGTTCAGCACTTAAAGATTTAACTTTTGAGTTACCTGTAGGGAGTGGTAAACAAATGAATTTTTCTCAGACTATAATTTTTAGATTTGAAAAAGTTACTGTTTTAGAAGCAGTTGCCAATATATTAGGAGATGCAGGTACTTCTAATGTTACAATATCAAGTGTTAATTTATTAATGAAAAAGATACATGAATAATAT